>RZYT01000318.1 GCA_009930195.1 Spirochaetia bacterium
ACTGCATGCTGTCTGCATCCTTGTAGGCAGGGTCTGTATCGGGAAAATGAGAACCGATATCACCTTTGGCAAGGGAGCCCAGAAGCGCATCGATGATGGCATGGACCAGGACATCACCGTCACTGTGGGCAGCCTCTCCCTTGTCACTGGGAATGACCACGCCCCCGAGGATCAACGTTCTTGCGCTTACCAGGCGATGCAGGTCCCAGCCGGTTCCGATTCTCACGACTTTTCTTGCTCCCTTCTCACCTCATCCATCGCCTGATGAAGAGCACGCGCTGCCTGTGCGCTGCGTTTGCCCTCTTCCAATGCACTGAGGTAGTCGGCAATTTGCTTTTCCGCTTCGGGTACATCTTCGATGTAGGTGATCTTCCTGTTTTCCCGATCTCCCTCGCACACCCCGACATTCAGGCCAAAGTCAGTGAAGATCTCGGTATCATCAACATAGAGCGTGGTGCTGTCCTTTGCGGCCTGGTGGGCCTCCCAAATTTCAGGATAGCGGAATATCTGCGGGGTTTGCACCCCAACGGTGTGGGAACGATCGATATGGGCCTTGATCATCCCATTGTTGTCAATGGTCTTCAGGGCATCCGTGGCAGGCAGTGCGGGCACCGCACCCTTGAACACGGTTGCCGTGGCAAGCGTCCTGATCACCAGATCCGGTGTGACGAAACAACGGGCCCCATCATGGATGGCAATGTATTGGACACCAAGTGCCATGGTGGAGAGCATCTTCAGTGCGTTATAGACCGACTCCTGGCGGCTCTTGCCTCCCTTCACAAGGATGATGGGCACCAAGTTCTGTTGCAACAGGTCCTCAAGCGCAACTGCGCATTGGTCTTCCATCCCCTCGGGATAGGTGACCAGGATGGCACAACAGTTGGGAACTTGCAAAAAGGGGAGAATGGAACGATAGAGAACCGTATGCCCATCAATCTGCAAATACTCTTTTTTCACACCCAGTTGCTTGGTTGTATTGAACCGCTCACTGCTGCCTGCAGCGGTGACGATGACAGCGTGTTGGGGAAAGGCCATGCTACTTCTCCAGCTTGGAGAATACGAGCATCTCGATCTCCTTCTTGTCTTTTTTCAAAGAGAACGAGGTTTCATCGATCAGCAGGCGCAAAGCATTGTCGTACAGCTTGCGTTCCTGCACCGGAAGTTCCTTGATCTTGCTGCGGTGGTAGAGGGCCTGCACCACCTTTGCGATGGATGCAATCGATCCCTGCTTGAGCAGATCGACATTCATCTGGTAGCGGGCCTTCCAGTCTACAGGCATCGGCTCATACTTGCTGGAGATGGAATCGATGGCAGCCTGTGCTTCTTTCTGCTCCACTATGGGCCGTATCCCCATCTCTTTTGATTTTTCCACAGGAATCATAACCGTCATGTCAGAGATATCAAGGTAGATGACGTAATACATCACAACTGCACCTCTGAACGTTCGCTCTTCGATGCGTTTGATGACGCCTACTCCCTGAAGGGGATATACTACATGTTCCCCAACGGCAAATTGTACTTTTTCCTGCGGTAAATCCATAGCGCAAGTATATCCGATTTTTTCCGTTAAAACAAGGCGACTCATTGTAAACTCTTCACTCCTTTGGATAGCCTCTCGGCAAGAAAATGCAGTATAGTGGGGCCATGAAACACAACATCAGACGCTGTGGGGTGCTCATGCACCCGACTTCCCTGCCTTCCACCCATGGAATCGGCTCCTTGGGAGACGAGGCTTTTGCATTCATCGACCTCCTGAGCCAGGCTCAGGTCAGACTCTGGCAGATACTTCCCCTTGGCCCCACCGGCTATGGGGATTCTCCCTATGCCGCCCGTTCCTCCTTTGCAGGCAATGAGCTCCTTATTGATCTGAAGAGCCTCGCATACGACGGTTATCTTGATGTGGAGGATGTTCTTTTTGCTCCCACGTTTCCCCTTGACCGCGTAGATTACGGAAACGTGCGCTCCTACAAGGAGCCCCTCCTTGAGAAGGCTGCAGATCTCTTCCTTGATGAAGCAGAAGAGTCGGAAAGATCTGCCTACGAAGCATTCAAGAACGAAAATGCCTGGTTTCTTGACGATTATGCACTCTATCAGGTGCTCTGCAGGGTATACAACGACTCTCGGTGGTTTGAGGTTTGGCCAGCAGAACTTCGACTTCGCAAACCCTCTGCCCTGAATACGGTGAAAAAGACGTATGGAAAGGAGATCGAACGGATCAAAGTCCAGCAGTACTTCTTCTTCACCCAATGGGCCAAGCTCAAAGCATATGCCAACACCCACCAAGTGCAAATCATCGGAGATATTCCCATCTTTGTCGCTCCCGACAGTGTAGATGCCTGGGCAAACCGCCATCTCCTGAAAATGGACAAGGATGGCAGACAGACGGTC
>RZYT01000319.1 GCA_009930195.1 Spirochaetia bacterium
CCATGATGCCCCTGCGGTAGATGATTACCACGATCATGAGCAGGATGGAGAAGATGACCATTCTGAAGCCGGTGCGGAAGAGCGGAACCTGCCACGACCCGATCAGAAGCGGCTGGTCGAAGAAGCGCAGCCACCACTCTTTTGCCGCAGTGACCAGGAAGGCACTGAGCACCGAACCGGTGACACTGCCGATACCGCCGATGACGACGATGAGCAGGATGTCATAGGTAAGGGTGATGGAGAAGGTCTTCGCCTCGATGGAGCGCATGTACATGGCAAGCAGTCCTCCTGCAATGGCGGAGAAGAAGGAGCTGATGACAAAGCTCATCGACTTGTGCTTGAAAAGGTTTATGCCCATGGCTTCTGCTGCGATCTCATCCTCACGGATGGCCTTGAAGGCACGCCCGTAGGAGCTCTTGATCAGAAAGACGATGAAGACGATGCAGATGGCCACCACAATGAAAGGGGTGATGAGCGAGGGAATGGCTCCCCACAGCATGGGTGGGAAGTTGGGGATCTTATTCAACCCATAGGAACCGTTGGTGATCTGGTCAAACTGTGGGGAGGAGAAGATTGCCCTGACAATCTCAGAAAGGCCCAAGGTCGCGATGGCCAGGTAGTCACTCTTCAGCCGAAGGACGGCGATACCGACTATCGCTGCTGCGAAAGCTGCCAGGAGCCCGCCGAGCAGAAGTGCTATGAAGGGGAAGATGATCTGGATGAACTCAGGAGATGAGGCAACCATCATCTTGAATGCCCTGATCGCAGGGTGTACCCCGTTCATATAGTAGACGCCATCCAGGTTCTGCACCGGGATGAGCAGGATTGCGGTGGTGTAGGCACCGATGGACATGAAGCCTGCCTGTCCGAGACTGAACAGTCCGGTAAAGCCGTTGAGCAAGTTCATGGAAACGGCAACCAAGGCAAGGATGACACCCTTCTGCAAGACAGAGACGAGCATGCCGTTCTGCAGCCGGTTTGCATTGAGCCAATAGAGGAAGATCATCAATAAGGCCAAGGCGATGATACTGTAGAGGTGGTTTCTTTTGATCTTCAACATCACACTTTCTCCACTGTTTTTTCGCCGAAGAGTCCGGTCGGTCGTACGAGCAGCATCACGATCAGGAGGAAGAAGGTGAAGGCGTCGGAGAAGGTCGAGTAGCCGAGGGCTACGAGCAGGGTTTCGACGATGCCGATGAAGAAGCCTCCGACCACAGCACCGGGTATGTTCCCGATACCGCCGAACACGGCAGCGACGAAGCACTTGAGACCCGGCAGGGTGCCGGAGAATGGGGTTACCGACATGCGGTCGGTGAAATAGAGGATGGAACCGACGCCGGCAAGGAAGGAGCCGATGGCGAAGGTTACCGAGATGACACGGTTGATGTTGATGCCCATCAGCTTGGCTGTTTCAAAGTCCTTGCTGACGGCCCGCATTGCCATGCCGGTCTTGGTCTTGTTGACCAGGATCATCAGGATGACAACCAGGATGATGGTAAGGATCGGGGTCAGGATGGTGACGAAGGAGGCTGAGAGCTCTCCCATCTGGAAGATTCTCTTGAGGAAGGGAATCTCAGGGTAGCCACGGGGAATGGCGGTGAAGAGATAGGTGGAAAGGTTCTGCAAGAGATAGGAGACACCGATGGCACTGATCATGATGGACATTCTTGGGGCCGAGCGCAGCGGTTTGTACGCGGCACGCTCTATGCCGATGCCCATGACAGTGGTGACCACCAGCGTGATGAGGATGGCCACAGGCCAGGGGAAGCTGGTGAGCGCGAAGATCATGAAATAGCCTGCCATCATGAAGATATCGCCATGGGCGAAGTTGATCAGCCTCAGGATGCCGTATACCAGCGTATAGCCAATGGCTATCAAGGCATACGCCCCTCCTAGGGATATTCCTGTCAGGCAGTGCTGCAGGATGGTTGTCATACTCATCAGTAGTTCTCCATACCCAAGTGAATTGAATCAGGGAAACAAAAAAAAGAGGAGGTGGGGCCGGGACGCAGTCCCAGCCCTTCCTCTTACCAAATTACATAACGCTGACAGTCTTCAGGAACTTGAACTGGCCGTTCTCAACAACCTTGATGAACGCCATATCCTTGTTTGCATCACCATTTGCATCAAATACGATGCGACCGGTTACGCCTTCCACATCAACCTTTGCAAGGGCGTCGCGGATAGCGGGGCCTTTGGTGGAGTTTGCAAGCTCAATCGCCTTGAGGGCGGTGATGTAGGCATCGTAGCCGAGTGCGGAGACTGCGGGGATGATGTCCGGCTGCTTGTTCTCAACCAGATACGGCTTGAAACCGGTAATGAATTTTGCTGCTTCTGCGGTAGCGGGATCTGCATCGTCAAAGAATGTGGAGAGGACAACGCCTTC
>RZYT01000320.1 GCA_009930195.1 Spirochaetia bacterium
CTTAAAGCGAGTAGTTGAGAAACGCTCATGTCCTTCGTAACGAACCGATGGCTTGCTCGGGTAGTCACTCCAGTAGGGATCCATATGCATCCGGACGAAGTTCATCTTCCACCCGGCGGTCAATATCCCGTTGATAAGCATTTGGTTGTAACGGAGACATCCCGCCACATCATAGCTGTTCCATGCATGTTGGTTGAAAAAGGGGCTGTAGGTCTGTGCGAATCCATGCAGGTTGATCGTTTCTCCCGCATCGTTCCTGAGGTGTCTTCCTACAACATGTAACTGAGGCAATACTGATCCCTGTTCTTCTTCATTTTCTTCCTCTGTTACTGGTGGCTTGGGTTTGACCGATTCCTTCTGTTCCTCAACGTCCTGCAAGGGGGTGTCGGTACAGGAAGAGAGTAACAGACCATACAAGGTGAACAGAATGAATATCAAACGCATTGTATCTGAATGTTAGAATTTGAAAAAAAGAGGACAAGGCATTTTAATTCCTTGCCCTCTTTAGAAATGAAAAGGATTGTTTAATTGCCTGCTAAGCCGTCAGCAAAAGCAGCATAGGTATGCTTCCGGTAAAAACCTCCCTCCGTCCAGAGACCCACCGGCTCACCTCCTCTCCAGGAGGAGCTTTCGGGGCTGTCTGTCGGGCACCAGTGTGCAATCCCATACCGCTGGTTAGCAGGTATGATTTCAAAATATTTTTGGATGATGAATTTGTAAAACTCTCCCATCGCCTTATGTTGTGATTCGGTCATCTGATTCGTAAGCACCGATGTGCCGTTTTCATCCACAAAGCCCATATCCAACTCAGTGATCCTGACCAGCTTGCCGGTGGCAGCCATCAGCTCATACATCTGTACGATATGTTCCTCTTTGCTGGCCTGTGTCGCCGGGTTCGCATGATAGGAGACATGCATCTGCGTACCGATACCATCGATTACAGTTTCTCCATCGGATTCCCACTTTTCAATCCACTGGATCAGGCTCTTCAGCTTCTGGTTGTCATCCCAGTCTGACTCCAGGTTATAATCATTTATAAAGAGTTTCATGTCAGCCGGTCCATGGGTGCGGGCCAGTTGTACTGCCGTGCGCACGTAGTTCTCTCCCAGGAAGTCCTGCCAGTAGAAATTGTTGGCCGCATCAGCTTCCGGTACGTTGCTGGCCGATTGAAGGTCATAGAGGCCATCACCGTTGCCATCCGCACCCGAGAGCGGCTCGTTCACCACATCCCATGCAAGCACGTAGCCTTCGGTGGCTTCCATCATTCCGGCAATCCATCTATCCATGGCCCATGTGAGGGTGTCGGCTTTCTCTTCAGGAGTTTGGGGGATTTTGTTCCCTGACTCTTCAATCTCCCAATAGATATCATCAAAATAGTAGGTGTTTGCTTCACCCAACAATGCAAGGTTGAAAGCGATGGTGTTCGCCCCTGCCTGACTACCACTGATAGCCCCAGTATAAACATGTTCCTTCCATTCGGTAGTGAAACTGGGGCTTCCTACAAATGCCCAGTGCAGGTAACCACCTGGCTCGTTGTGTGCCTGTGATTCTGAGCTGGCAGCTTTCGCTGCCCTGTATTTCATGCTGAAACGGATCATCTCACCCTCCTCGAATTTCCTTGGGGCTTTCACGAAGAACTGAGTATCCCATGGATTGACAGGGTTGTCACCTGACACTACCACGATGGCGCGACCCACACCATCGGCGCCGGTACCGGGGGCACCAACTGTGGCTGTCTTCGGGCCGACCGTTTTTTCAGTAGCGAAGAAACTTGAGAGATCGTCGCCTTCCACGTCGCTGTTGCTTAGCAGGTTGGTCCACCATGTGGCAGGGCCGGCAGCTGCCGATGCAACTTTAAAGGTATAAGCATGCCAACCCGGTTTTTCCCAACCTGTCAACACCTCTTCGTCGAACGATCCGTTCTCGATCAGATTCTCTTCAGATCCCGAAGCAGTCAGTACCATGTCATCGAAAAAGAGTTCACCCCCAAAAGTGCCGAAACAGAATTGAAGCGTAGTGGCATTCATCGACGGGGTAAAAGTAATGGAAACATCCCCCCAGGTTTCACCGACACTGAAATCTGGCCCATAGTCGGTTTTTGCACCGTCATAGCGCCAGAAAGCCACTGTGTAGGGCTCTGAGGCTTTAGCACGCAACTTGATGGTATATTCCACTCCTTGTGTCAAGGGAGTGGGCAGTTTGTAATTCAGCTGCCAGTCCCAGATATTGGCATTTGCATTTGGTGTGATTACCTGCAAACCGTTGTTGGCATCATCCGGGTCTATCTCGATCTCTTTGTCGGCGATGACGCCGTTCAGATACTTGTTGTTCTGCTGGGCATGCCAGACAAGTGTATGGCCATATACGGAGATATCTGCAGCTTT
>RZYT01000321.1 GCA_009930195.1 Spirochaetia bacterium
TCGACCACATTCTTCAATTCGCGCACATTGCCGGGCCATGGATAGGTAAGCATCACCGAGAGAACTTCCTCGCTGAAGGTGGGCATCTCCTTGCGGCCGCACTCCAAGGCCATCTTGGAGGCGAAGTAGGTGGCAAGCAGGATGATGTCCTCTCCCCGTTCGCGCAGAGGAGGCAGGAAGAGCACCTCAAAGCTGAGACGGTCAAGCAGATCTTCCTTGAACTTTCCCTCTTTGCACAGGGTGGGGAGATCGGCATTCGTCGCCCCGATGATCCTGACGTTCGATTCGTGGGTGACCGAGGAGCCGACCCGTTCGTAGGTGCCGTACTCAACCACCCTGAGGATCTTCTCCTGCACTTCCAGGGGGATGAGGCCGATCTCATCGAGGAAGAGTGTTCCCCCCTCAGCTTCCTCGAAACGTCCCTTGCGGGTCTTCTGGGCACCGGTAAAGGCTCCCTGCTCATAGCCGAAAAGTTCGGTCTCGATCAGGGATGGGGGAAGCGCTGCACAGTTGACTGTCACCAGATTCTGCTGCCACCTGGGGGAGAGGAAGTGAAGCCTGCGGGCAGCAATCTCCTTGCCGCTTCCCCGCTCACCCACCAACAGGACCGAGCGATTGACAGTTGCGGCACGGCTGAGCTTGCTCTGGAATTCGAGGAAGACCTCGCTTTCACCCAGTGGTTGCTGGTTGTATCCCCCTTGCAGGGCTTCCATGGTGCACTCCTTGTTTGGTAAAATTTGCCAATCTTGGCAGGTTTCACCAGCGCAAGGGTAGCATGTCTTGCCCGCTGAGAAAAGAGGATGGGGTGCAATCCCCGACAAAATGGTGACTTAGCGGTATTTTTCCCAGTTTTCCAGAGTTGGCACGGTTCATGCATCTAGATTAACAGATACATCAGGTGGTACTACTACCTAAGGAGAGAAAGGTATGGGAGTTTTTTCAAGATTCTTGGATATTGTCAATGCCAACATCAACTCGCTGCTGGACAAGGCTGAAGATCCTGAGAAGATGATAAAGTTGATGATGCAGGAGATGGAAGATACCCTGATTGAGCTCAAAAGTTCCTGTGCTGCCAAGATGGCAAGCAGGGCGAAGACCGACAGGGCATACAAGGAAGCGCTCAACGCCGTACAGCGCTGGCAGAACCGTGCCGAACTAGCCATCAGCAAGGGTCGCGAGGACCTGGCAAGGGAAGCATTGCTTGAGAGAAAGGCTGCAAAGGCTACACTCGAGCAGTTTGAGAAAGAGATGGCAACCTACGATGAGCTGATCAAGACCGCAAAGGGCGAGATCACCCAGATCGAGGACAAGCTTACTACGGTGAAGCAGAAGTACCAGATGATGGTCGAGCGTGCAAAGCGTGCCCGTGAGGAGCAGGCTGCCCAGGAGACCCTCAGAAGGGCAAGTGAAGGAGCGTCCTTCAACCGCTTCAATGATATGGAAGAGAAGATCGACCGGATGCAGGCCAACAACGACCTCAACCGCCGCCCCTCCTCACTCGACGAGAAGTTCCGTGATCTGGAAGAGATGGATGACATTGATGCCGAGATTGAAGAGCTTCGCAAGCGTGCCGGCTTATAAGCGAAGGGGTCAGTGATGGAAGCAGTATGGATTCTGAGTGTCATCTTCACCTTCGTCATCATCGTATCCACGATTGATCACCGCTACTCGCTGCGAAAGAAAAAGATCGACGCTGCATTGAGAATGCGGGAGATGGAGATGGGACTCCCCCCGGGCACCTACAGTTCATCAAAGATGAAGATGCCCAAGGGCAAAAAGGGCGAAGCCTGGGAAGCCTCCTTTTCGGAGTTCAAGGGCGGAACCAACCGGACGGAACTGAAGAAGGGCATCGATGATTTGCAGCAACGATTGGCGAATCTTGAGACGATAATGAACAACCGGAGGGAGAAGCCCGAAGGTATGCACGATAAGGAATGGAAGGAATGATTGCTATGGCTACCAAACGATTGTACAGATCCCCTCGGGGAAAGATTTTCGGGGTTTGCACCGGCCTTGCCGAGTGGAGGGATTTGCCCGCCGACCCGGTTCGTCTGATTGTCTTCCTTGTGGTTCTGGCCACCGGTATTTTTCCTGGTGCCCTGATCTACCTGGCTGCAGCGCTGCTCATCCCGATGAATCCCGGATATGAGAGCTCATCCACCATCTACCGCGATGAGGAACCCACCCAGAGCGATGACGAGCTGAAAGCCGAGTACGAGCGGCTGAAGAAGAAGGTGGAGAAGATGGAGAGCGAGATGTTCAACAAGGAACGGGATTGGGACGACAGGTTCCGCGAAGGACAGTGATATGCTCAAGGATACCAAGGCCAACAAGATATTTCTGATCGTACTGGTGGTGCTGCTTGCGCTCTCCTTCTCCCTGG
>RZYT01000322.1 GCA_009930195.1 Spirochaetia bacterium
CAGGATCTGCCTCTCCTCAAACTCATCGAAGGTGGTCAGAATGTTTCGGAACTTCAGGATCGCACTGTAGAGACGGATGAACTCTTTCTGATTCTTCTCTCCTACGATCATCTCCCCCACGGGGAAGTGATCCAGCAACCCGTCCACCAGCTCAGCATAACCTTTTACTTCTTTCTCTCCATCCTTGTAGCCGTTGTAGTACTCCTCAAAGGTTCTCAGCAGCACGATGCCGCCCGCATCCTTGTCCCCGAAGAGAGCGATGCTCTCGTTGGTGGCATCCTCCAGGTTGCGGAAGCAGATGATGTTGCCGAAGGTCTTCACGGAGTTCAGGATGCGGTTGGTGCGTGAGTAAGCCTGCAACAACCCGTGCAGGCGCAGGTTCTTGTCCACCCACAGCGTGTTGAGCGTGGTGGCATCAAATCCCGTCAGGAACATGTTTACCACGATCAGCAAATCAATCTCCCTGTTTTTTACCCTTTCCGATACATCTTTGTAATAACCCTGGAACTTGTCACTCGAAGTGTCAAAATTCATCTTGAACATGGCATTGTAATCCTGCATCGCAGCCTCCAGGAAGTCACGGGAGCTTTGGTCGAGCAAGGTCGTATCCTCCGGATTCTCATCCCCCAGGATCCCATCCACATCCTCGTTGGCCGCATAGCTGAAGATCGTGGCCACTTTCAGTTGCTGGTCGCCCGGCAAGCCTTCCAGTTGTCTCTTGAATTCGGTGTAATATTTCTTAGCCGTATCGATCGATGTGACGGCAAATATGGAGTTAAAGCCAGCCAGGCGTCGGTCTTTCAGCTTGTAGAAACTATTTCTCTTGGTCTTCTGATCGAAATGCTCACGGATGTAGGCAACCACATTTTTGATCCTCTCAGGCGATGCCAATGCCCTTTCGCGGTCGATGTCCCACACCTTCACATCCTTGATGTTCTCCTCTTCGCGCATGGTACGGATGTACTCAATCCGGAAAGGCAGCACGTTCTTATCGTTGATGGCGTCCACGATGGTATAGGTGTGGAGCTTGTCGCCAAAAGCCTGCTCCGTGGTGCTCAGGTCAATCCTGCCGCCTCTGCTCGCGTTCACGGCAAAGATGGGCGTACCGGTAAATCCGAAGAGGTAATACTTCTTGAACGATTTCTTGATGGCAAGGTGCATTTCGCCGAACTGAGAGCGGTGGCACTCATCGAAGATGATCACCACAGGCTTTCCGTAAACCGGGTGGTTCTTGTGCTTACCCACAAGAATGGAGAGCTTCTGGATGGTGGTGATGATGATGCGTGCAGTTGGATCCTCCAGCTGTTTCTTCAGCTTGGCAGTGCTGCTGTTGCTGTTGGCCGCCCCCTTCTCAAACTTGTCGTACTCCCGCATCGTTTGATAGTCTAGATCCTTGCGATCCACGACAAACAACACCTTGTCGATGAAGGGAAGTCTGCTCGCCAACTGAGCCGTTTTAAAAGATGTGAGCGTTTTCCCGCTGCCGGTAGTGTGCCAGATATACCCGCCCGCCTTGATTGTCCCGAAGCTCTTGTAATTGTGCGACACGTTAATCCTGCCCAGGATCCTCTCTGTTGCGACAATCTGGTAGGGGCGCATCACCAGCAACAGTTTCTCCGAAGTGAACACGCAGTACTTCGTGAGGATGTTGAGTATGGCATGCTTGGCGAAAAAGGTGTTGGTGAAGTCCAGCAGATCGGTGATGGGGCGGTTGTTGGCATCTGCCCACCAGGAGGTAAACTCATAGCTGTGGCTGCTCTGCTTCCCCTTTTTTGGTTTACTGCTCTCCTGCTCCTTGATGTGCGAGAAGCGCGTGGTGTTGCTGTAGTACTTGGTGTAGGTGCCGTTAGAGATGACAAAGAGTTGCACGTACTCAAACAACCCGCTGCCTGCCCAGAAGCTCTCCCGGCTATAGCGGTTGATCTGATTGAAAGCCTCTTTCAGGTCAATGCCACGACGTTTCAGCTCGATGTGCACCAGGGGCAATCCGTTTACAAGGATGGTGACATCGTAACGATGAGCACGACCGGGATCCGATTCTTTGGCTTGGTCTTTATCACTGTCCACATACTGGTTGATTACCTGCAGGCGGTTGTTGTGTATGTTCTCCTTGTCGATCAGGTAGATGTTCTTGATGGTGCCATCGTCACGGGTGAGCAGTTGAATGTGATCTTCCTGAATGATGGTGGTCTTATCCTCGATGTCGTAGTTCCTGTTCGCTATCCTGCTGTTGAAAAACTGCTCCCATTCCGGGTCTGTGAACTCGTAATCATTCAGCTGTTCCAGTTGTCTCCTCAGGTTATGGATCAGTTCCTTCTCGGTGGTGAAGGGAAGGTATTCATACGCCTGCATCCGCAGCTGCTC
>RZYT01000323.1 GCA_009930195.1 Spirochaetia bacterium
CGTAGGTACCCCCCGAGTGGGGATAGACCGCCGCCAGCTGGGCAGAGCTCAGCCCGTTGAAGGAGGCGATGATGCCCGCGATGATCAGTCCCACGATAAAGGCAGGACCCGACACACCCGCTGCGACACCCGTCACCACGAAGATGCCGGCGCCGATGATCGCACCCAATCCAACGCCCACCGCATCTTTCAGCGTGAGTGCACGTACAAGTTCATTCTTTCTACTCATCCCTGTCAAACATTATTTATACTACATACATCAGAAGAAAGCATGATCCGGTTCACACAGCCGATCGTGGAAACCACTGCCGGGTGTTGTTGGCGATCCGTACCAGCATCAGCATCACCGGCACCTCCACCAGCACGCCCACCGTGGTGGCCAGCGCGGCACCCGACTCCAGTCCGAAGAGCGAGATGGCCACCGCCACCGCCAGCTCGAAGAAGTTGCTGGCACCGATCATGCCCGCCGGCGCGGCCACGTCGTGTGGCAGCTTCCACGCCTTTGCCCATCCGTAGGCAACGAAGAAGATCAGCACTGTCTGGATGATCAGCGGGATGGCGATCAGCAGGATATGGAGCGGATTTTGCAGGATGGTGTCACCCTGGAACGAGAAAAGGATGATCAGGGTAAGCAGCAATCCCCCCACGGTGATGTTGTTGAATTTCTTGATAAAAACATGGTTAAAGTAGTCGATCCCCCGCCTTTTTACCACGTAGATGCGGGTGAGCATGGCAGCCAGCAGCGGCACCACCACGAAGAGCACCACCGAGAGGAAGAGCGTATCCCAGGGGATGGCAATCCCTCCTATGCCGAGCAGCAACCCCACGATAGGGACAAAAGCCACCAGGATGATCAGGTCGTTTAACGCCACCTGCACCAGGGTGTAGGCAGCATCCCCTTTAGTGAGGTGGCTCCATACGAACACCATGGCCGTACAGGGTGCGGCACCCAGCAGCACCGCACCGGCAAGGTACTGGTCGGCCAGATCAGCGGGGATGAGCGACTTGAACAGCACGAAAAAGAAGAACCAGGCGATGCCAAACATGGTAAACGGCTTGATCAGCCAGTTGGTCACCCCGGTGATCAGGATGCCTTTCGGCTTGCTGCCCACATTTTTCACGCTGTTGAAATCTACCTTCAGCATCATGGGGAAGATCATCAGCCAGATCAGGATGGCTACCGGGATGGATACATTGGCATACTCGAATTGATGCAGTGTGGCAGGCACGGATGGGATATAGAGACCTATCAGTATGCCCGCCACAATACAGACAGCCACCCATAGGGTGAGCGTTCGTTCAAAAAAGCTGATGCCTTGATTTTTCTGTTTCATTGGATCTCCGTCTGATAGAATTGGGTGAAACCTTCCTTGATCTCATCTCTGATGCGGCGGAACTCGCTTATTACAAATTCATTGCTGCCGGTAATCTTAGCCGGGTCTTCGAAACCGATATGGAGACGCTTCTTCACCTTCCCGATAAAAACGGGGCAGTTCTCGTTGGCATCACCACAGACGGTGATCACATAGTCCCACGCTTCGTTAATATAGTCATCCACCAGGGTGGGACGATGGCTGCTGATGTCAAGACCAGCCTCCCCCATCACCTTCACGGCAAGGGGGTGGACCTCCTGTGCGGGGTTGGTGCCTGCGGAGCGAACCTCCATGTTTGTATCGAACGATTGCAGAAAGGCGTGTGCCATCTGACTGCGGCAGCTGTTGCCGGTGCATAAAATCAGTATCTTCATCTTGATCTTAATTAATTGTTTTTTAAAATGTTATCATTTGCAATTGAAACGTGTTGCCCACGTTTTATTAAAAGAAGGTGCCATAAACCAGTCCGGTGAAGGTGGCCATGATCATCACCAGCAGCACATAAACGAGCGTCTTCTTCGTACCCATCACCCCGCGGATCACCAGCATGTTGGGCAGTGAGAGCGAGGGACCGGCAAGCAGCAGTGCCAGGGCGGGACCTTTACCCATACCACTGGAGAGCAGTCCCTGGATGATCGGCACCTCGGTGAGCGTGGCAAAATACATGAAAGCCCCGGTGAAGCTGGCGAAGAAGTTGGAGAATAGCGAGTTGCCACCTACTGCCCACTCGATCCACTCGTTGGGTACCACACCGGGGATGGCCACGTTGTCGTGCGTCGACCCCAGCAGGAAACCGGCGGTCACCACGCCGATGGCCAGCAGCGGCATGATCTGCTTGGCAAAGCCCCATGCCGAGAGGGTCCACTCCCTGTTCTCCTCGTCGTTCCGGTCGAAGAGGGTCACAAGCGAGAGAGCAGCGATGCCCACCACCATGGGTACCAGTGGCACCATCCTGGGGTTGGAAATGAACTCACTGGCA
>RZYT01000061.1 GCA_009930195.1 Spirochaetia bacterium
GCAGGCAGGGCTTTTCATCAGCGCTATGCAGAGCTGACAAGGCATGCCGACAAGCGCTTGGTGGAACACATCGGTCGCAACCTGGCCAAGCATCTGGGCACGAAGGAACGGGAAGCCATCCTGCAACTGGCTGAGCATGCTGATCTGGGAATCCTCAGCTGCGGGACAGAAAACATCATTGAAGCGTTTCTTCAGGAAGCGGGGCTTCTGGGCCATTTCTCCTTCATCCGCGCCAAGCGCCTGAGCTGGGATGCACAGGGAACCGCTCATATGCATGTGGATATTGATGGGCCGGAGGCGAAGGCAAGGGCAATCACTGCCCTTAGATCGACCTATCAGAGCATCCTTGCCGTAGGGGACGGTCCCACTGACATCCCCATGCTCAATGCAGCTGATCTGGGCCTGGTCATGAACTGGTCAACGCGCCAGGCAAGCTATCCGTTTGCCACCTACACCTCACTGAAGGAGCTCTGCAGCCACTGCCTTTCTCACCTCGACAATGCCAGTGAGGCCTGTCGTACCGCCAAGCGGTAGGAGAGAATGAGCGAAAGCGGAAAAAGCAGGAGCAGCAGGGAATAGGCAAGGGCATGCGGCACAGGGGAAACATACGGCAACAAGAGCAAGACGGCAATCACCACCACGCAAGCGAGTGCAACCAGCATCCCCAGCAATCCATTCAGGTTGCTCTTCATCGCCTGCTGGGCTGTGGTCCAGCTGAGATTCGGCCGGTAATAGTCAATCGCCAATTGCAACACTGCAATGAGGGAAAGCGTTGACAGGGAAAGCGGAACCATCCAGACAAGGTGAAAGAAAGAGATGCGCAGGGCAATGACACTGATGCTCAGGAAGATCAGGTTCGGTACACCGAACAAGACCAGATGCAAGAATAGCTTCGCCTGGACGAAGACTTCAGGTGCAACGGGATAGAGCCTATCAAGGACAAACATCTTTCCCTGACGGGAAACGCTGGTGGAGCTGAGCATGCCCAGCGATGCCATCAGCAGCATGAGCAGAAAGAGAAGTTCAGGCAAGAAGGCAAAGGTTTGGATGTTCATCAATGCCACCGACAGCTCATCCAACACCCCGGTAAGGGCATACACGACAAGCAACACCAAGGGGATGAACATCTCTCCCACCACTTCAAAGATAAACGCGGATTGGGAGCGGATGATCACCAATTCGCGCTTCATCAAAGCGAGGACCGGTCCTCTGGCGCCAAGCTTTGCAACCCGATGAGGCCCCCTCTGGGAAGTGGTACTCCTTGTCAGGGCAAAGTACAGCCTGTCATAGGTTTTTGCAGTGATACAGCCGATTGCCAGGAGAACCAGTGCACCAGAGAGGAGAAACAGAAGCAGGTATGCAAACTTCGTCGTCACTTTGGCAGCAAGGGAAAAGAGCACCAAGGAAGAATCCAAGCGAGCCAAAAGTGCGCCCAGGGATGCTTGCATCGCTTGGTAATCCACGGAGAAGAGCGATTCATCAACCATGAACCGGGTCATGGTAGTGCTTGCCAGAATGATCAGGACAAAGAACAGCAGCATGGGAATCACTTGTTGGAAGAGAGAAGACCTCTTGCTCCTGGACAATGAGGCAAAGAGCATTGTAAGGAGAACTGAAAGTGCAAGGGGGAAAACCGGGTACACCAGCAGCAGTGCCAGACTCCCCACAAGATACACCAGGCTGAACCCCTCAGAGAGAAGCGCAACCACCAAGGCAGGAGAAAACAGAAAGAGGTGCAACGGGAGGTGGTAGCCATAGAGGATCAGCAAACGGCTTATCGCCAGATCACTTCCCTGCACATCAAGTGCGCGCAGCATGCCAATGTCCTTGCTCTCGTACACGAGAGAGGAGACTGAGGTGAAGCTCAACAAGAACAAGGAGAAGAACGAAACAAGACAGGCGATGAATACACCAAGATGCGGCAGATCAAGGATGAATCCAAGTGTCTGGTACGCATAGTAATTCAGCCCGAGAAAGACGAGGAAGTACCCAAAAACCGCAAGGAGCAGGATGGTCATCAGAACATGGGCGACTTTCCCCTTTTTTCCACCGCCCCGTACGAACGAGAGCCGTTCCAAGGCCGTCCTGACCGGCTTGTTTCCCACCCAGTATGCTTTCAGCAACGTAGAGACAACCGCCGCTCTCATTGCACGGACCCCTCTTCGGTCAACTCCAGAAAGAGCTGTTCCAGGGTGGCATCCTTCGCGTTCCCATTTCCCCTGAGTTCGGAAAAGGATCCGCATGCGAGCAACTTCCCTTCCTTGATGATTCCCAGGGTATCACAAAGCGATTGGGCAACCTCCAGCACATGGGTTGAGAAAAACACCGTATTGCCGGCTTTTGCAAAGTCACCAAGCAGTGTTTTCAGCAAGTAGGCTGCCTTGGGGTCAAGGCCTACCATCGGCTCATCCAATATCAGCAACTTCGGCTTGGGAAGCAGTGCTGCAATGATGGCAAGCTTCTGCTTCATCCCATGGGAATAGGAGGCAATCTCATCACGGAGATTCGATTTGAGCAAAAGCGTTTGGGAGAGGGAGTCGATCTGCTCGTCCCGCGTCCTCTGATCAACCCCGTACAGGTCTGCAATGAAGCACAGATGCTCATATCCGCTCATCTTCTCATAGAAATACGGTTCGTCCGCCACATAGCCCAGCGAACGCTTGTACGATGGGGTCTGCACCTGCATGCCTTCGAATTCGATCGACCCCTCATCGCTTTTCAGCAGGCCGACCAGCATTTTGATGGTGGTGCTTTTTCCTGCCCCATTCGGACCGAGAAAGCCGAAGATCTGTCCTTCCCCAATGGTGAGGCTCAGATCGTCAACAGCATTTCGTTTGGCATTCGCATAGCGCTTTCTTACGTGTGATATCTGTAACATTTTGAATCTCCGTCATCAGTATAGAAGGGAAAGTTTTCTTTGACAAGTTCTATTTCGAATTTTTTCGAATTAGTTTGAATGAATATTCATTCACCAATCACGGCAGTTATTCTCGCAATTCCTGTATATTATCCATTCTTTTGGAATATTTATGCAAAACTATCTTGTCTTTTTTTTGTGACTTCACTACACTGAATCCAGTAGTACCACACCGAACAGGGAGAAACATATGAACAAGGAAAAAATCATTTTGGCGTACAGCGGCGGGCTGGACACTTCAGTCATTCTCAAATGGCTTGCCAATAAAGGCTTCGACGTCATCGCCTATGTCGCAAACGTCGGACAGAACGAGGACTTTGCAGCAATCGAGAAGAAAGCCCTGGCAACAGGAGCCTCAAAAGTATATGTGGAAGATCTTCGCAAGGAACTTGTCACCGACTACATCTTCCCTGCCCTGAAAGCCAACACCATCTACGAAGGGACCTATATGCTGGGTACCAGTTTGGCAAGACCGGTCATTGCAAAGCGCCAGATTGAGATTGCACGCGAGGAAGGAACTGTCTACGTCGCTCATGGCGCTACCGGAAAAGGAAATGACCAGGTCCGCTTTGAGTTCGGCTACTATATGCACATGCCTGAGGTAAAGATCATCAGTCCCTGGAAGGATCCTGAGTGGTTGAGCCAATTCGAGGGAAGAAGCGATATGATTGCATACGCCCAGAAATACGGCATTCCCATCAAGGCTTCCACCAAGAAACCCTACAGCGAGGATGAGAACCTGATCCACATCAGCCATGAGGCCGGCATCCTTGAGGATCCCGCAAAGCGCTGTGAGGATGATGTCTACAGCCTGACACTCAGCCCCAAGGAAGCAAAGGATGAGGAGACGTTGCTCACGTTCGAGTTCAAGGACGGCATTCCTGTTTCCGTCACCAATGAACAGGACAAGACCGTGGTCACCGATCCGCTTGAGATGATTCTCTATCTGAACAAGATTGGTCATGACAACGCCATCGGACGGGTGGATATGGTTGAGAACCGCTACATCGGCATCAAGAGCAGGGGTGTCTATGAGACTCCTGGTTGCGAAATCCTTTGGAAGGCCCACCACAACCTGGAGGGCATCACCATGGACAAGGAAGTGATGCACCTGCGCGACAGCCTCATGCCCCACTATGCAACACTCATCTACAATGGGTATTGGGGTGCTCCGGAGTTTGCCATGCTCACCGCTGCGTTCGAACAAAGCCAGAAACAGGTGACCGGAACTTCGAAAGTTGTCCTGTACAAGGGAAATGTCATCTTTGCAGGTGTCAGCAGCCCGGTATCGCTCTACAATGAGGCTCTTGGATCGATGGACAAGGCAGGAGGCTACCAACCGGTGGACTGCAAGGGGTTCATCAACATCAATGCGATACGCCTGATGGCGAGTGCAAAACGCGACTGATGCATACGGGCCTTCCTTCGGGAAGGCCCTCTTGTACACAGGCAATGCTGACGTGGTATACTGGAAATCGGGAGACACATAATGGATGAGAAAGCATATCTGGTCATGGCGGTGGAACAAGCACGCAAGACCATGCAGGAAAATCTCGGCGGGCCATTCGGTGCGGCTCTTGTGGATGCCAACGGCAATGTCTTCGTTGGGTCGAATACGGTGCTGGGCAGTCATGACCCAACCGGTCATGCCGAGGTGAATGTCATCAGGCAAGCCTGTGAGGCGAACAAAACCCATGACCTTACCGGTTCCATTCTGTACACTACCTGTTATCCCTGTCCCATGTGCCTTGGAGCCTGCATCTGGGCAAACATCAAGACAGTCTACTACGGTTGCACACCCCAGGATGCAGAGGCGATAGGGTTTCGCGATGACTTCATCTACCGCTATATCCAGCAAGGATGTACGGACAAGGAGATACTTGAACTCAAGAGTGGAGACCGGAAAGCCTGCCTTGCTCTCTTTTCCGAATACCAAGCGATGGAAAAAGAGATTTACTGAAGTTCCTGGTAGTGTTCCGTACCCAATGCAAGAATGGCATGGATGTGCTCGTCATTGAGGCGGTAGAGGACATTGCGGCCATCCTTTCGGAAACGCACCAGCCGGCGAGCCCGAAGCAGTTTCAACTGTTGGCTTATGGTGGATTGCTGCATGCCAAGCTCTTCGCTGATGGCATTCACTCCGTGCTCACCCCCCTCCAGCAGGAAAAGGATCTTCAGACGGGTTGGATCTCCGAACACCTTGAAGAACTCAGCGATATCGACTATCTCTTCTTCCAACGGCAACATAGGTTCACTCATGGCATCACACCTCTTGTAGTGGAAGTAAGTATACCAACACTCAACGCAAATGGAAAGGCTGGAAGAAAAGGGACAGCTGTATTTTCAAACACCGATTTTTACGATACATTTCAGCTATCCTGGCCAGTATGGGCACAGGAGGCATCACCGCCCACATTGCACATGACCCCCCTAGGAGGCACAAGGTATGGACACTAAGAAAGATGCAGCGAAACTGATTCTTGATGGAAAGGAAGTGGACCTCACGGTCATCACGGACAACATGGGTGGCAAGTCCATTGACATCACCGCCCTGCGCAAACAAACCGGATTCATCACCTATGACCCAGGATTCGTAAATACTGGATCATGTATGAGTTCCATTTGTTTTGTCGATGGTGAACGGGGTATCCTGCGCTACCGCGGCTATGACATCGAAGACTTGGTGGAGAACTGCGACTTTGTCGAGGTTGCCCATCTGCTGATCAAGGGAGAGCTCCCCAATCTTGCACAACGCCATACCTACGCGGAAATGCTCAACCGTCACTCCCTTTTGCACGTGGATATGCGAAACTTTTTCCGCGACTATCCCCAGGATGCCCACCCCATGTCCATCCTCTCGGCCATGGTTGCCTCGCTTTCGGCCTTCTACCCTGAACTTGAGGACGTCGATCCCGAAGAGAATGTCGACCTCACGGTCAGCCGATTGCTCTCCAAAATGAGAACCATCGCCGCATTCAGCTATCGGCAAATGAACGGGCTCGATTTCGTCGACCCCTCCTACAAATACTCCTACTGTGAGAACTTTCTGAACATGCTCTTCCATACCCCGGTGAACGCCTATGTTCCCGATCCCTTGCATGTCAAGGCTTTGAACATCCTGCTCATTCTCCATGCAGACCATGAGCAGAACTGCTCTACCAGTGCAGTGAGGCTTGTGGCAAGCAGTGAAGCAAACCTGTATGCATCGGTTGCGGCAGGGTGCTGTGCCCTCTGGGGAAACAAGCATGGCGGTGCCAACCAAGCGGTCATGGAGATGCTCACCCAGATTCACTCGGAAGGCTTGAGCGTCGAAAAGGTCATTGAGATGGCTAAGGACAAGGAGTCTTCCTTCCGCTTGTCCGGCTTCGGCCACCGGATCTACAAGACCTACGACCCGAGAGCGAAAATTGCAAAGCGATTGTGCCAGCAGATTCTTGGGGCTGACAGCCAGACCGATCCCCTGCTGCAGATTGCCATGGATCTTGAGCAGGCTGCTCTGAACGATCCGTACTTCATCGAGCGCAATCTCTATCCGAACGTTGACTTCTATACGGGAATCATCTTCCATGCAATGGGAATCCCTGAATCAATGTTTACGGTTCTCTTTGCCATGGGAAGGCTTCCCGGCTGGATCGCCCACTGGCTTGAGTGGAGGCACGATCCGTATCAGAAGATCGGACGTCCCAGGCAGGTGTACAGTGGCCCCCACGTGCGCAAGGTGGTACCGCTTGAGGACCGATAAGGCACTCATCTTCGACTTCAATGGTACGCTGTTTTGGGATACCGAGTATCACAAGACAGCGTGGAGCACCATCAGCGAACGCTATCGGGGTGTAAGCCTGAGCAGAAAGGAGAGCCACCACCTCAACGGCAGGACCAATGCGGAGACCATCGCCTACCTTCTTGGACGTACTCCAAGTGCAACTGAGGTGCGTGCGATCAGCGAGGAGAAAGAGGCTTTGTATGAGCAGATCTGCCTTGCAAACCTTCCCCTTTCGTTGGCTCCCGGCTCCGTTGGGTTGATCAAGGCAGCCAAGGAACAGGACATCCCTGTGGCTATTGCCACCAGTGCCGGTGAAGACAACATCAGGCGGTACCAGGAGTGGTTCAACCTTCTTTCGCTCTTTGATGAGTCGGCGATCATCTTCGACAATGGGAAGCGGAAAAGCAAACCAGAGCCTGACATCTATCTGGACGCATGCAAAGTCTTGGGGATGGAAGCCCGTTTTTGTACGGTCTTCGAGGACACCAGGGCAGGAATCATGGCTGCACAAGCAGCGCACATCGGCAGCATCATCGCCGTGGCAAGTCCCGGCTCTGACACCCAGACAATCAAGGGCATGGATGGTGTCCATGCCCTCATCAATGATTTCTCGTTGTACAGCCTAGAGTAGACTGGTAAGATAGGAACCAAAGCCTGCGGTATCGAGGAGTGTAGCCTTCCGGCCTTCCTGAACCATCAATCGGTGAAAATCGCTGGTAACCATCCCCTCTGAGATGGCCTTCCTCACTGCATTGCGAATCAAGGAGGCTGCTTCAGTCCAGCCAAGGTACTCAAGCATCATCTGTGCTGAGAGCACCAAGGAGAGCGGATTGACCAGTTGCTTCCCTGCAATGTCAGGTGCGGTGCCATGCGTTGCCTCGAAGATGGCAAAACCGCTGTCAAAGTTGATGTTGGCACCGGGAGCGATACCGATCCCGCCCACCTCTGCCGCCAAGGCATCCGAGACATAATCCCCGTTGAGGTTCAGGGTGGCAATGACATCATACGCTTCGGGTTTGAGCAGGATGTTCTGCAGGAATGCATCACAGATGCAATCATTGAGATACAGCGGTTGCTCCCCCTCACGAGGAATGGATACATTGCCCTTCTCATCCTCCACAGCACCAAACTCTCGTTTTGCAAGCGCATATCCCCAGGCCCTGAATCCGCCTTCGGTGAACTTCATGATATTGCCCTTATGCACCAGGGTGACACTTCTGCGGTGGTTCTCAAGAGCGTAGGTGATGGCACTGCGAATAAGACGCTCGCTGCCCTCGATGGAGACAGGCTTGATTCCCACCGCACTGGTCTTGGGAAAGCGGATTTTCTTCACACCCATCTCTTGCTCCAGAAAGGCTATGACACGCTCCACTTCCTCGCTTCCCGCTTCCCATTCGATGCCGGCATAGATGTCTTCGGTATTCTCCCTGAAGACTACCATATCAACTTTCTCCGGATGCTTGACCGGGGAAGGAACACCCGGATAGTACTCCACCGGACGGAGGCAGACGTACAGGTCAAGAGTTTGGCGCAAGGTAACATTCAGCGAACGTATCCCCTTCCCCACCGGAGTGGTCAAGGGGCCCTTGATCGCCACCTTGTAGGCAGTGATCGCCTCCAGGGTCTCATCGGGAAGATAGGTGCCCACAAGATCCTTCGCCTTCTGTCCGGCCAACACCTCTTTCCACTGGATTGCCCGTTGTCCCTGATAGGCACTCAGGACGGCTTTGTTCACCACTTTTTGCATGACCGAGGTAATCTCGGGTCCCACCCCATCCCCTTCAATGAAGGGAATGGTCACCTGATCAGGAACCACCAGCTTTCCCTGAACCTTGCTGATCTTGCCGTCCATCAGTTTCTCTCCTTGAGTATGTTGAGCAACCCACCGCTGATCAGCATGGAACGCTGTTCGTCGGTGACATCACACAACAGCCTGATCTCCAGGCTCTTCGTCTTGTTCTTCAGCACCACTTCCTTGCTTTCGATCTGCTGTTTCACATTCTCAAGCACCAGCTCATCGTTCTGGTCAAGTTTCTGATAGTCAGCCTCATCGACAAAGGTCAGAGGGATGATACCAAAATTGCAGAGGTTGTTCTGGTGAATTCGTTCGATGGAGAGGGCGATC
The DNA here is from genome assembly GCA_009930195.1 of Spirochaetia bacterium. Classification (GTDB taxonomy): domain Bacteria; phylum Spirochaetota; class Spirochaetia; order Sphaerochaetales; family Sphaerochaetaceae; genus Sphaerochaeta. Next base: position 8,806 of record RZYT01000061.1, read on the forward strand.
ACTGCCTTCACTCCCAGGTACATCGGGCAGATGGCTGCATGTTCCCGGCTGGAACCCTGGCCGTAGGAAGCTCCGGCAACAATGAAGTTGTCCTTGCCCCGGTCCTGGTTTTCCGTGCAGCGCTCACTGAAGTGCTCGTCCACCGGTTCAAAGACATACTTTGAGTATACCGGGATGTTTGAGCGGTACTTCAGGCGTGCGCCTGCCGGCATGATGTGGTCGGTGGTGATCTTGTCCCCCACCTTGATCGTCACGTACCCTTCGAGAGACTCCTTGAGCGGAGTGTTCTTCGGTGGATCGCCGATGTTCGGGCCACGGAAGATTTCCCCATCAGAACCCTCTGCAGGGGGGAATACGAACATGGTGTCATCAATCAGGAACTGGGTGGGGTGCACCACCTCAGGGAAGGCAACACCATGGTCGGAAAGGGGGTCGGTGAACCGGCCGGTGATGGCTGCAAGCGCTGCCGTCTCGGGGCTGACCAGATAGACCTGTCCAGACTTGGTTCCGCTGCGACCCTCGAAATTGCGGTTGCTGGTTCTCAGCGATACCCCTTCCGTTCCGGGGCTCTGGTGGTTGCCGATGCAAAAGCCACAGGCACTTTCCAATATGCGGGCACCACTTTGGATGAGTTTGCCCAGAGAACCGTCCTGACTGAGCATCAGAAGCACTTCCCGGCTGCCAGGGGCAATGCCAAGGCTTACCCGTTCGGAAACCGTGTGCCCATCCAGGATATCCGCAACTTTCTTCATGTCGGCATAGCTGGAATTGGTGCAGGAACCGATCAGGACCTGGTCGACAGCCTTCCCCTCCAGTGATGCGACGGTTGCAATGTTACCTGGGGAGTGGGGACAGGCCATCTTGGGCTCAAGCGTCGAGAGGTCAATCTCAAAAAGCCCATCATAGGTTGCATCCTCATCAGCTGCCAACGCTGTCCAATCCTCTTCCCTACCCTGTGCTTTCAAAAAGAGACGGGTCTTCTCATCGGAGGGGAAGAGGCTGGTGGTCACCCCGCACTCCGCTCCCATATTGCAGATGGTGGAACGCTCCGGGACTTCCAATGAGGTCACCCCTTCGCCGGTATACTCAAAGATGCAATTCACATTGCCCTTCACCCCGTAACGCTCAAGGACAGTAAGGATCACATCCTTGGCACTCACCCATTTGCGCAGTCTTCCGTGGAGGCGGATCTCAATGACCTTCGGGGCGATCAGGTGGAACGGCCCACCGGCCATGGCTACCGCCACATCCAGGCCGCCGGCCCCGATGGCAATCATGCCCAGCCCACCGCCGGTAGGGGTGTGGCTGTCGCTTCCAAGCAGGGTCTTGCCCGGCTTGCCGAAGCGTTCCAGATGGACCTGATGGCAGATGCCATTGCCGGGACGGGAGAAAATAACCCCTTTTGCTGCGGCTACCGATTGCAGGTACCGGTGGTCATCGGCATTCTCAAACCCCACCTGAATCGTATTATGATCAACATAACTGACCGCCAGCTCGTTCTGCACCCGTGGAAGTCCCATAGCCTCAAACTGCAGATAGGCCATTGTTCCGGTGGCATCTTGGGTCAATGTCTGGTCAATGAGAATACCAATGGGCTTCCCTGTCTCCAGCACTCCTTCCCGCAAGTGGGAGGAGAGAATCTTCTCAGTCAATGTCATTCCCATACCTGGCTCCTTCACGCTAGATTGTCTTCAGTGTATACGATTCACAGGGAGTGTGTAAAACCTCATGCTCTTCTCATCTTTCTTCTTTCAAGCAGCAAGGCCAGCAGCATCTCCAAGCCAACCAACACAAGGGCGGCAAAACCGATCATTCTCAAGAGCAAGGAGAAGGAAAGCTGCTCGTAGATGTACCCGCCTCCAACCGCTCCCAAGATTGTTCCGATCGTCAACAGCACCTCATGGATGATCATCCGATTCGACCGGTTTACGCTCCCGCTTGCGCCATGGAACATGCTCTGGTCGTAAGCGAAGGCAAACAGGATGCCGAACAGGAAAAAGAAGAGTGCATAGGGACCGACGGTGGCAAATGAGACTGCCATCAGGCAGATCAAGCCGAACAGCAGCTGAACACCGAAGATGTACCGTCGCTTGAAGTGCCAGAACTCAAGCTTTCCCAGCACAAGAAAACTGACGCAGGTGGCTACACCGCGAACCAAAAGGAGCAATCCGGTCTGGCTTTCACTGATGTGCAGTACCTCTTTTGCATAGAGGGGAAAAATGGTCAGGATGACACTCATCCCACTGTAGAGTGCGATGATTCCCGCCCATGCATAGAATCGGAGCGGAGTGCTCGCATCCACTTTCCCGTTGGTCTTGTTATCCTCATGCTCACTGGAAACCGCCCTGATTCCGGGAACCAGTGCACTGGCAAGAAAAATC
>RZYT01000062.1 GCA_009930195.1 Spirochaetia bacterium
CCAAATCCTGCGCGCATGCAGATAACCGGATCGGTCTGCGGGGTACGGGTCCAGGACATCGAGGACCCCATCATGCGGGAGATCAGGTATCTGGACAAGCTCATCGATGAACTGGCCAAGGGCAAGGCGATGGAAAAGATTCTCCGCTCCTAACGCAGGGCAACCCGAAACGCAACCCCAAAGGGTGTTACGGAAGCAGTCAGTTCCTGCTTCGAAGCAAGGCTGCGATGCAGGAAGGGAATCCCAACCCCGACCAAGGTCCCTAGCACAGCCCCGGCAAGCACATCGGAAGGAAAGTGATTCCCGCTTGCAACCCGAAGGGCTGCTGTCGCCATAGCCAACGAGAAAGAGACCGCGGTTACCGGAATCTTCCATACTGAGTCCGGGTGGTAGGCAGCAAAGACATAACTGGTAAAGGCAGCTCCTGCAAAAGCCATCGTTGCATGCCCTGAGGGAAAGGAGTCATAGGCATCCCCTTCCCCAATCTTTTCCTCTGGATAGTCTTGGTAGTACAGAAACGGCCGTGCTCGGGAGAACCAGTGTTTTCCCAACTCCTTCAGGGCATAGGCAGCCACCAGGGTTTCCCCGTACATCGTGGCAAACCTCAGATACTCGTCAGCAGGTTCAGCAATCAGGAGTGCAGGGGCGAGCAGCGAAGCAAGCTCAAAGGCGGTTCCTCCCACTTCCAGATCCCGGTTGTAGGGTTGCATGCAAGCACGGTCGAATGCTGGAACCCCACTCATATCCAGAGGCAACAGCTGATCGGCACAGAGCGGCTGCAAGCACCCCAGAACAACGATAAGCAGGATACTGGGAATGATTCTTCTCATCGCCGGCCACCTTTGTTCACGACCGCCGCAAAAAAGAACACAAGGCTTGCAGAGAGGAAGACAGCTCCCAGAATGTCAGTGCTCCAATGGACGCCGGAGAGAAGCCTTCCCAAGACCGTCAAAGCCATACCGAGCAGGCAAAGGCCTTGCAGCAGATGCCTTTTCCAGCCTTTGTGCATCATGCGGGACAACAGGACGCATGCAGAGCCCATCACGAAGAGTACGAGCAGCGTATGGCTGGAAGGAAATGAGGGTTCACGTGACTGAGGGCGGTAATTGAGAACCACATGCTCAAAGAAGAGATACAGAAAAGCAAGCACCCCGTACAAAGCGAACAACACATACAGGGATTGGTCGACTCGCTTGAGACTTCTTCTCCGTATGAGTTGGGTGAGAGCCAACAGGCCGAAACCGGCAACGACAAGCAGGCTCACCACCCCCAGCCATTCGGAGAGGGCATACCACCAGGGATGAAAGCCAAACATATCCAAAAGGTAGCTATTCATACGGGCAAGCCCAAGGCTTGTTCCCTCCACGCCGACAGTCTGGACATCCACGCCCAACAGCAGGGCGATCAAGACAAGGAAAAGCAGCAACAGCATCACTGCCCACACACCATAGGTTCTCATACAGAATCCTCCTGCAACCATTGGGGCACAGGAGGGCAAAAACCACCACAAACAGGAGGTTACATGAGCGATACTTTCCGTATCATCGCCGTCGTATGACGAATATGCCTTTTGCAACCAGCAGGAACAGCATGAAAACCGCGGGATAGGGTTGTCTGGCGGCGATGAACAACAGGGTTGCAAAGAACGAAAGGAGGAAGGAGAAGAGAGGATTCCAGCGTTGCCAGAAAGCTGCCTTGAGATTCTGGAGCACAAGCTCTGTGCAACCGAACAGAAACAGTACCGCCACCATGGTCTTGAGAATCCAATCGGAAGGTGTATGGAATTCCAGCAATGGGATGAGGATGATGCGCTCCGATGTGGCAACCGCAAACATGGGGAGGAACAACATCAGCACGCCAAGGCAGTCCAAGAGGCCGAATATGAGGGTACGATCCTTCTGGACACCCGTTTTTACCTCAGCTTCGGCAATGGCTACCAACTCATCCGATCCCAACAACTCATCAAGGGAGATGCCGAACAGATGCGAAAGTTGCTTGAGCGAGTCAAGATTGGGATAGCCGCGCCCGGTCTCCCATTTGGAGACCGTAACTCGCGATACAAACACCTTCTCCGCAAGCTGTTCCTGCGTCAGGCCGGAGGCAAGCCGTACTGATCTGAGTTTCTCATTGAACTGCATTTCGTTTCCCTTTCTTTGCCATCATACTGCATCCAAGACCTCTTTTTGAGCCAAAAGAAACAAACCAACCGTGATTTTTTTTACTTTCTCCCAATCATGCCGTATACTGGAGCAAACACAAGAGGTAGGTACCGTGAAAATTCAAAAACAACAAGCAATGCGTACAGTTTTGTATGCCCTCTTTCCGCTCTGTCTTGCTGCCCTGTATTTTTTCGGCTGGCGATTCATTGCACTCTTGGCAGTCACACTGGCTACAGGGCTGCTGTGTGAGTATCTGATGGCAAAGCGATACGGTTTCAAGATTACCGAGTCGCTCTTTGTCTCCTGTACACTCTTCGCACTCTCGCTCCCTCCGACCATACCGCTGTGGATTGCCGCAGTCGGCATTGCATTCGGCATTGTCTTCGGCAAGATGATCTTCGGTGGATTCGGGAAGAACATCTTCAATCCCGCCATCACCGCCAGAGCCTTCATCTATATCAGCTTCGGCCTTCCCATGACAGCCAAATTTGTCGGCAATGCCACCGATCTCGGCTATTTCCCCGCCGGACTCTTCTCGTGGATCAGCCAAGCGGACAGCGTGTCCGCCGCCACCCCGTTGGTCACCCGGACACAGCCGCTGCTGGACCTCTTTCTGGGTTTTACCAGCGGAAGCTTCGGCGAAACGAGTGCGCTGCTGATCATCCTGGGAGGAATCTACATCATCTACAAGAAAGCTGCGAACTGGAAGATTGTCATCGCTTCGCTTGTCTCATTTCTTCTGCTGCAAACCATCCTGTGGGCAAGCGGACTGCAAATCGCCACCGAGCGTGGCTTGCTTTCCGTGATGGACCCCCTCACCGCCCTTCTCTCGGGCAGTTTCCTTTTTGCCGCCTTCTTCATGATCACCGACCCTGTCTCAGCTTCGCAGTCAACTGATGCAGGCAGATACATCTATGGGGCGATGTTCGGCATCCTGGTTGTCCTGATCAGAACGTTTTCCACCTGGATCGAAGGAGTCACCTTCGCCATCCTCCTGGCCAATATGTTTGCTCCCCTGCTCGATACTGTGCTCAAAGGCGCAAAGGCAAAGAAGAAGCTGAAGGCAGCAAAAGGAGGTGCAGCATGAACGCACAACCCAGTTTCTACCGGGAACGCATCTATCCTCTGGTATTCATGTTCATCGTTACATTCCTCTGCATCCTCCTCACAGCAGGCATCTACCTGCTGACCCAGGACAGGGCAAGCGCAAACGAGCTCTCCTTCACCCGTCGGGCCATCCTGCAAGCCGGAGGAGTCTCCTTCGAGAACACCACCGGCGGCATTGAGCAGGCTTTCAGCGAGCATATCACCGTAGAGGATGGCTACTACACCACCCAAGGCCCGGAGGGCACCCGCTACATCATTCCTTTGCAGGGCCCGGGACTTTGGGGGACAATTGCCCTCATGGTGGGCATGGAAGAGGACCTGCGGACGTTCAGTGGCCTGGCCATTGTCAGCCAGAATGAGACGCCCGGCCTTGGGGCCCGCATTGAAGAGAGCTGGTTTACCGCCCAATTCAAGGGAAAAACGGCACCCTTTGTGATGGTGGAGGAAGGAACGGCCTCAGCACAAAACGAGGTTGATGCCATCACCGGGGCTACCAGAACATCGGAGTACTTCCTGAACCTGACCAACCGTGCCGCAGATGATGCCAAGCTCATCATCAGAGGAGAGTGATATGGCCAAAAACACCCTACGAAAAACCTTTCTGGAACCTCTGGGGAAAAACAACCCCGTGTTCGTCCAGATCCTTGGCATCTGTTCCACCCTTGCAGTGACGAACAAGTTGCAGAACACCTTGGTCATGACACTGGGAGTCATGTTCACCACGGCCCTGTCGAGCTTCACACTTTCGCTGCTCAGGAACCACATCCCATCCCGCATCAGGATGATGGTGGAAACCATGATCATCGCCACGTTCGTCATCATCGTCGACATCGTGCTCAAAGCCTTCTATCCTGAGATGTGGAAGCAACTCGGCCCCTATGTGGGACTGATCATCACCAACTGCATCATCATGGGTCGTGTTGAGGCTTTTGCCTTGCAGAACAAGCCGATGCTCTCCCTGGTGGATGGCTTGGCTTCCGGACTGGGATACACCTATGTACTCTTGGCCATTGCCTTCGTCAGGGAGCTGCTCGGTACCGGCAGCTTGTGGGGTTTCAGGATCCTGGGAAGCTGGTGGACCAACTGGTCGATCATGATCATGCCTCCCGGCGGATTCTTCGTCCTCGCAATCCTCATCTGGGTCATCCGCGAAACCATCATGAAGGAGGCCAAAGCATGAATGAGTCAATGATGCCCTTCGCCATATTCTTTGCATCGATCTTCACCGGGAACATCCTTCTGACCAACTACCTCGGCATGTGTTCGTTCCTCTCGGTCTCCAAGGAGCTCAAGACATCCCTTGGCCTGGGTGCTGCCGTCATCTTTGTCATGGCCACCACCACTCCCCTGAACTGGCTCGTTTACGAGTACCTGCTGATTCCCTTCGGCCTGGAGTATCTGCGCTTCATTGTCTTCATCATCGTCATCGCCGCCTTTGTGCAGCTGACCGAAATGACCATCGAGCGCTACAGCGAACCCCTCTACCAGAGCCTGGGGATCTTCCTGCCGCTGATCACGGTCAACTGTGCCATCCTGGGTGTCAGCCTGTTCATGGTCATCAGGGAGTACACGTTCCTCACTTCTTTCCTGTTTGGACTGGGGAGTGGGATAGGGTGGTTCATCGCCATCATCGCCATGGCCGGCATCCGACAGAAAATGAAGAACGCGAGTGTGCCTCCGGCCCTTGAAGGCCCTGCCATCACCTTGGTGATCGCAGGTTTCATGGCCATGGCATTCATGGGCTTCTCCGGCATGATAGCCCTATCCTAAGGAGTACAGCATGGTGACAACACTATTGATCAGCATCGGGATCATCAGCCTCATCTCTGTCTTCCTTGCCTTGTTGATGGTCATTGCCGATGCCACCATCGGCAACTACGGTACGGTCAAGATCTCGATCAATGACGGTACCAAGGAACTGGAAGTCAAGGGAGGGCAACCGCTTCTCAAGACGCTCAACCAGGAGGGCGTGTTCATCCCTTCCGCCTGTGGTGGGCGCGGCTCCTGCGGCATGTGCAAGGTTCGGGTGGTGCAAGGAGGCGGAGAGTACCTGCCTACCGAGCTTCCCTGGATCAACGAGGAGGAGAAGAAAAAGCAGGTTCGCCTCTCCTGCCAGTTCAAGGTCAAATCGGACATTGCCATTGTCATTCCTGAAGAACTCTTCTCTGTCAGGGAGTACAGGACCGTGGTGGAGAGAATCCGTGACCTTACCCATGACATCAAGGAGATCACCCTGCGCCTGAAGGATCCTGAGCAGATCTCCCCCAAAGCCGGCCAGTACGTGCAGTTCATGGTCCCAGAGTATGAATTGACCGATGAGAGCGTCTATCGCGCCTACTCCATCGCCTCCCCTCCGGGGGACAGCAGCCGTGTTGAGCTGGAGATTCGCCTGGTTCCGAACGGGATCTGCACCACGTACGTCCACAAGCACCTCAAGGAGGGCGATGAGGTTACCATCAACGGGCCCTATGGGGACTTCTATCTCAGGGATACCGACAGGAACATCATCTTCATCGCCGGCGGATCGGGGATGGCTCCCATCAAGTCGATGCTTCTGAATATGGAAAAGCAAGGAAATACGCGCAAGGCATCCTACTTCTTCGGGGCTCGTTCGAAGCGGGACCTCTTCCTGCTTGATGAGATGCGTGAGCTTGAGAAGAAGATGCCCAATTTCACCTTCATCCCGGCTCTCAGCGAACCCCAGCCGGAGGACAACTGGGAAGGGGAAGTGGGACTCATCACCGATGTGGTGCGCAGGATGACCAAAGAGGGCAGCAACAGCGAGGCGTACCTGTGCGGAAGCCCAGGCATGATCAACGCCTGTATCACGGTGCTCAACGAGTTGGGCGTACTTCCCGAGAACATCTTCTACGACAAATTCTCATAAGAAGGAGCTGAGCGTGAAACAGACACCTGAGTACGAAAAGATACAACAGAATATGAGAAAAGGGGTCATCACCCTTGATGGATTCCTTGGTGACGATACCCGAAAGTTGGTGGACATCATTGCTGCGGACACCTACACCATCCATGCCCATCACACCACCAAGGAGGCCATTGCCAGCAGGATGGAGCACTTCCGAAAGCAAGGGGAAGAAGGACTTGGGGAACCCATTACCGTTGATGGCAACTTTGAGGTTCGCGTTGATTCGGTGCGGGGGCTGCTTCCCTCCCCCTTCGGCGGTCCCGGCATGTATGCGAAGGTAAATACATCGGTAATGAACAAAACCACGGGAAAGACCATCGTTTATACCGACCTGCATATCCACTTCATCAAGGACCATGGGTTCTTCGAGGGCATCGGTTCCCCGTTCCGCTTGGAGCCCACGGACCTGATCGAGATCCTGGAAGTACCGCCAAGCGAGGAGCAGTAGATGCTGTATCTGCTTCTGAAAACAGGCATTTCCGCGCTTATTCTCGTAGCGGTGAGTGAGGTGGCAAAACGAAGCTCGCTCTTCGGAGCCCTCATAGCTTCCCTGCCCCTCACCTCCCTTCTGGCGATCCTCTGGATGCGCTGGGAGAAGGCCGAGACAAAGGCAATTGCAGACCTATCGCAATCGATCTTCTATCTTGTCCTTCCATCCTTGGCCTTCTTTCTTCTGTTCCCTTTCTTGCTGAACAGAGGCATGCAATTCTGGCTGAGCCTTGGCATTGCGGTAGCGGTCACCATCGCCCTCTACCTGCTGATGCTCATCCTTCTCCATGCCTTTTCCCAATCCGTACCTTGAGCGGGCAACAAGGTGCATCATTGGGGTATTGTTCCTGTACTCACAGGATGCAATGTCTCCCTGTTCGGCTGGTAAAAAGTACCAATGCATACAAATGTCCAATCATCAACAGCCAAGTAATGAGACAAATTTCCTCATATGCCATACCATTAGGGTTGGATTCTGCTCCAATGAACCATACCATATAACCAATCAGCACCCCTTTTCCAAACCAGATGCTGAGTGCGAAAAGGGAATGCTCCTTGAAAAACCATACTGGGGAGAGTTCGATGCAAACAACCAAGAGATGGGTACTTATCGTGGTGTTGGTCGTAGGGATGGGTGCAAGACTGACAGCAACGCACATCAATCAGGTCCAAGAAGCTTTTGACACTGCAAAATCCTTTTCCTATGAGCAGGTGTACAACAACAAGGCATTCACCGATCTCTCCTCAGCCATAGTCTATGAAGCCTCACTCTCGATTGAACTCTTCGATGGGACTCTTGCCATGGAAGAGAAAGCACTCTTTGTTCCTCACGGGCAAGCCTTGGCGAGTTTCAGGAATGCAAGTGAGTTTCTCAGCTCACAGCTGTTCCTCTCCACACTTGATGCAGAGTTCACCTTGCTCACAGACGAGGATGCACGTAGGTTTCTCTCGTTCCTCTATCTCATTGATGGTGAGTACTTTCATGATGGCTGCTACCATACAGAGCATACTTGGTATTTCATCCGGGATGAATTCTTCGGCGATATTGAGATGTGGGTCGTCACTACGGATGAGAAAGGGCACATCCAATCGATAGGATACGCATATGAGGAAGATGCAGAGCTTCCGGACCAACTGCTGGGAGCTTTCACCCAAGAAGAGTATGATGACCACGAGCAGGAGGCCATGCCTTCAGAATCGGACCTGAAGAACATGCACCGGATCCTCGAAGAATCGTTGCGCTATGACCTCTGTGTCCAGGGGTTTGATGATTCCATTCTCTCCCAACTATGGGAAGGAACATGGTACTCACTGGACGTCGCCAGCGAGATACAGGATGAGGATGGATACTCGTATACCTCCACCTCAGTCTTCTATGCGTATGTTCTGGACCAGGAAGTCTCTCTTTTCGGATCACTGTGGGGAGCTTTGGAACATCCCTGCATCACAGATTCGATGCACGCATCCTTTTGCCTGGACAGTGAGCAGCAAGCCATCCTGTTTGAGCAAGCGATAGGAGTATTGGAAAGAAATGCAAACCCGATGCAAGACCGTTTTCAACGCGGTTCTGAGTGGTATTTCATCAAGGATGAGTGGTTTGGGGATGGGGAAGGTTTCATAGTCACCGTAGATGACGCAAACCGTATGGTCGCAATCAGGTATGAGTATTCCATCCCATTGGGTGCCGACGAAATCCCGGACACCCAAGTATTCGCTGAGGAAGTGTTCGATAGCAGCCTCGTCGATTGGACGCTGGCACTTCTTGAACCTGAATCAACCGATTTTCCCCTCATCGAAGGACAGGGCGTTTCCGTTGCCATTGAGTTTGATGCCTATGCGGCAACGCAAGCCGGTGCATGGATGCTTACCTTGCTCAATGGGGAAATGTTTGGCATGAACTACAGCAGCGAAGGTCTTGATTCCCCGTACTATGACTGGATCGAACCGGACGTGCTTCCTGTGGGAACCCATACAATCTCCTATCTGCTGATGAAACCGGGGATGGATGTGGAAGACCCATTTGGAAGAATCGACCTGGAAGTGGAAATCATCGCCTTCGATGCCCCGGAAGGTATCTGGGATTTGCGGATGCTGGAACCACTCACACAGGAGGTACACATCAAGAAAGGATCTTCAGGTACCATTCGTGTTGCATTCGACGACTCGGCCACAAAAAAATATGGCGTCAATCTTGCCATTCGTTATCGTGATGAGATTGTAGGCGGCCAGAACAGCATGCACTTGGAATCCCCGTTTGAGACTGTCGTACCGGCAAGCATCCTGAACGAAGGAGAACATCGCGTCGATATCCTGTTGGTCCGTCCCGGCAGCTCTGTGCTGCCTCCATTGGCAGAATGCAGTGTAACCTTCCACGTACAGTAAGTCCGTATGCCCTAGGGTTTTCTTCACTCATCTCAGTTTGGCTTTCAATCGTTGCAAGTATGAGTTGCAATGATTGAGCGTTGGGAATAAATCTGGTACGATAGCCGGCGGAGGACGCAATGAACAACGTGGCAGTCATTTCACTCGGAGGTTCCATCATAGCTCCGGACAAGGTCGACTCTGCTTTTCTGAAGCAGTTGAACCAGGAGCTCAGGACCTATCTGAAAGAGGATAAGAGCAGGAAAATCATATTGGTATGTGGAGGCGGAGCCCCTGCACGGGTCTATCAGGACGCCATGCGTGCCATCAAGGAAGATATTGACAGCGAAGAGCTGGACTGGCTGGGCATCAGGGCAACCCATCTCAACGGACAGCTGGTGAAAGCGATGCTTGCAGATCTCTGCACCGACAACCTTGTCACCGATCCGACCGGCCACATCAACTTCCGTGGACAGGTTCTGGTGGCTGCAGGCTGGAAACCAGGCTTTTCCACTGACAACGATGCTGTCATCCTTGCAGAACGCTTTGAAGGCAAGCTCATCATCAACCTGAGCAACATCGCAAAGGTCTATACCGATGACCCGAAGAAGAATCCCGATGCCAAACCGTTGGATACCGTCACCTGGACAGAGTACCGGGCCATGGTCGGAGACAGCTGGACACCGGGCAAGAGCACTCCCTTCGATCCCATTGCAAGTGCACGGGCAGAGAAGATGAAGATGCGCGTAGTCTGTGCAGACGGAAGAAACATCCCCAACACGATGGATATCCTCTACGGCAGAACCTTCTTCGGAACGCTTATCGGAAGCGAGAACGCTTGAGCTGAAGAAAGAGCGGCAGGATCTGGGCAAACGATTCGGGGAATGGATTATCCTGGGTAAAATCGGGGATCCAGGAAACGTTTTCCCCCAGTTCCTGCACGAACCCTTCCTCGATTTCCAAATCCTCCAGCAGAAGCAAGAGTGATTCATACTCTTCTTCTGTGATGGGAGGGAACCGTGTGTCCCCCTTGGGAGGCTCGAACTGCACCATCAGAGACAAATATGCCTGGTCCTTCAGTGATCGGGCGAAATAGGTCAGCACCTCTTTGGTCGCTTCCAGTGTCTGGGGAAACACCAGATGTCTCACCAACATCCCTCTCAGATTTCCCGATGCATCCAGTTGTGTGCTGGTCTTTCGTGTCTTCAGAAACTCCATCACCTCCCTGATCTTCTGCGCATACAGTGCGAGCCCGCAGAACACGGCTCCCACTTGCTCATCAAGGGTCTTCACATCAATGAGATAGAGATCGATATATGGATCGATGAGCTTCAGGCCCTCGATCGATTCAAAGCCGCTGCTGTTCCATACCACATCCAGGGTCAACCCCTCTCTCCGTGCAAGCTTCAATGCTTCGATGATTGACGGAATGAAGTGGGTGCCGGTTACCATATTGATATTGGCCGCCCCCATTTCCTGCAAACCCAGCATCATCTGGGCAAGTTCTGCGATGCTGAGTTCAATGCCAAGAGCAGGAGAACCCTGTTCACCTCGGTTGGAGATCTGGTAATTCTGGCAGTATGCGCAATGCAAGGGACAGCCGCTGAAGAAGATCATCCCCGATCCATGTTCGCCGGTTACCGGCGGCTCCTCCCCCTTGTGCAAACCCGACCAGGCAATGCGAACCGTTGCGGTTTCCCCGCAGCGGCCCCGCTCTCCCGCAAGACGGTCAACCTCACAGTAATTGGGACAAAGACGACAGTGCTGATAAGCCTCAAAGGCAGGATATTCCAAGGTAGTGGTCATGGGCAAAGTGTACAGAAAACACCTGCTTTATGACCAGAGGATGAGCAAAATTCATTTTTATACACTTTTACTATTCTTTTATCGGTATAGTATCGATACTTATATTCTAATCTGTTTTTCATCAGGAGCAAGAACGCTTGACCGGCAAGTGCAAATTCATCACTCTTATGGCATGGCCTTATGGGATCTCAAGCAAAAAGCACCCTCTCCCCAACAGGAAGAACGATTCATCCTCTCCATCGACGGAGGTGGGATGCGCGGCATCATCCCTGCAGTCCTGCTTGCAAAGCTTGCGTCCC
>RZYT01000063.1 GCA_009930195.1 Spirochaetia bacterium
CGCCATGACCATGCTCAAGCAGATGGTTGATGAGGGAATCATCGATCCCAACTGGCTTGCCTACAAGAAGGACGACTTCCGTGCAGCATGGAAGCAGGGCCGCTTCGGCATCATGCGCGAGCAGAATGCAGCTTTTGCAGCCACCTCCAACTACGCCCCGTTCGACAAGAACTTCCCCGACGGCGAGTGGATCATCATCGATCCTCCCACCGGACCGAAGGGTCATGCTTCGATCGGTCCCTACACCGCCGGTTTCCGCATCTATGCGATCAGTGCAAAGGCAGTGAAGGAAGGGAAGAAGGACAAGATTGCAGAACTGCTTGAATGGATGGCTTCCGACGAAGGATATTTCCTCCTCGGTTGGGGTGTTGAAGGCGTGAACTACACCAAGGATGCCAACGGCGTTCCTGTTGCAGCCAATCTTCCCAATCCTGATCTTGCATTCAGCGCTCCCGGTGGACAGACCGTCACCCAGCTGCGCAACATGGTGTTCTACAACGGTGATATCGAGCTGTATGCCCGCTATCCCAAGTACATCACCGCAACCAGCAAGAAAGAGATGTCCGCACTTGATGTCCTGCGTGTCATGCAGACCAAGAAGTGGACTCCTGCAGTTGGTTCGGATACCCTTCCGATTCCCAATGCAGATCTCAAGCGCTTCTACGAGCAGGGCTTGAGTGAGTTCATCACCGGCAAGCGCTCTCTCACCAAGGACAGCTGGAACAAGTGGATCGACGAGTTCAAGAAACTCGGTGGCCAGGAGTGGAATGACAAGGGCGTAGCCTTTGCCAAGGAGAACAACCTGCTCAACTAGCAGGGAACGATTGTTGATCCGGCTGTCGAAACCGGCAGCCGGATGTATATTCCAACAGAGGGAACGATGATGATGGACTGGGGTGAGCACCTCTCGCTGGCTATGGCCGAAAGCGTCACCAAACGCTACAAGAGAACGCAGATGCGCTGGCATTATGAACACGGATTGGTGATACACAGCTGCCTGCTGGTAGCCAAGGCGTATGACCGGAGTGACTTTGAGCGGTGGGCCTACAGCATGTACGATCCGATGATAGGCAAGGACGGCAGCATTGCCACCTACCGCCTTGGTGAGTACAACCTGGACCAGATCAATGCAGGGAGGAACCTCTTTGCACTCTATGCGCAATCGAAGGAGGAGCGTTTCCTCATGGCTGCCCAGCTTTTGAAGCAGCAGCTCAACACGCAGCCCAGGACCCTCAACGGGGTGTTCTGGCACAAGGAAATCTATCCTTGGCAGATTTGGCTTGATGGGGTGTATATGCAAGGACCCTTCAATGCCCAATTTTGCAAGGAGAGCGGGGACCAGGCAGGTTTTGACGATATCACCGAGCAGGTGGTGAAGGTCTACCGGACCCTCAGGGATGAGAAGACAGGACTGTTGTACCATGCCTATGATGAGTCACGGGGACAGCGTTGGTCCGACCCGGTTACCGGGCTCTCACCCCATTTCTGGGGCCGTGCCATCGGATGGTACTGCATGGCAATCCTCGATATCCTGGACTTCCTGCCCACGAACCATCCAAAGCGTGCGGAGCTTGTCTCCATCCTTCTCTCGGTTCTGACGGCGGTTTTGCCCTATCAGGACGCTGGGGGGATGTGGTATCAGATACTGGACAAGGCTGATGCAGAAGGAAACTATCTTGAGACCTCATGCTCCGCAATGTTTGCCTACAGCCTGCTCAAGGCGGTACGAACCGGCTTGAGTACGGAAGTGCAGTTCAAGACCAAGGCGCTCCAAGCACTGGAAGGCTTGAAGAACACGTATCTGAGGAAGGATGCGCAGGGCAACCTCCACCTGGGGGGCATCTGCTCGGTTGCAGGGCTGGGGGGCAATCCCTACCGTGACGGGTCCCTTCACTACTACTTCTGTGAACCGGTGGTTGAGGATGATTTCAAGGGGGTGGGGCCGTTCATCCTGGCTTGTCTGGAAGCAGAACAGGCACAGTGATGGGCAATCTCAGCATGCAAGGGGCTCCTGGTCTGTAAGATCGGGAGCCTTTTCAATGGGATTTCCGATTTGCTTCGCAAGCCGAATGAGAGCGCATTCCTTTGCTTGGCATAGTCCCGAATCTGTATAAGTTGCTTTTTTGTAATGGTTTGTTTTTGGCTTCTCTTTCGGCTGAACCGATTTCTTTGTTTGACAAGCCTAGAGGGTGAATGTAGAATGGTTTTACACTGGTTCATCACGAATCAACATTACAGAGGAGAGAACGGAATGAAGAAACTTACTGTTGCGCTTTGCATCTTCCTGTTGCTCGGTACCATGGTCTTTGCCCAGGGTTCTGCTGAGGGAACAGCGAAGAAGAGCAATCTTCGTGTCGGTATGGTTACCGATGCCGGTACCATCGATGATAAATCTTTCAATCAGGGAACCTGGGAAGGCATCCTGAGAGCAAGCCAGGACTACGCACTTGACGTTAAGTATATCAAGCCCGCAGGGACGACCGAGGCTGACTACCTGAAGGAAATCGGCAACCTTGTTGATGCTGGCTACAACCTCGTCATTTGCCCCGGATTCAAGTTTGAGACGGCACTCTTCGAGGCACAGGACAAGTACCCCAAGGTTAAGTTCGTCATTCTTGACGGTGAGCCGCACAGCGCCGACTACTCCGTATTCCGTATTGAGCCGAACGTAGCTGCTGTCTACTGGGCAGAGAACGAATCCGGCTTCCTCGCTGGTTTTGCTGCTGCTCTCCAGCTGAAGGAAGGCGACTTTGGTTTCGTCGGCGGTATGGAAATTCCTGCCGTTCAGAAGTTCAACTGGGGCTTCCAGCAGGGCGTCAAGTATGCCAACGAGAACTTCGGGACCAAGATTGTCATGAAGCAGGAGAACAACCTCTATCAGGGCAGCTTCGACAACGTGAGTGCTGGACAGCAGATTGCCGCTTCCATGTACGACCGCGGTGTTGACGTCATCTTCGCTGCCGCTGGTGGTGTTGGTGTCGGCGTCATCAACGAAGCAAAGAACCGTGCTGCAGCTGGTAAGAATGTGTGGGTCATCGGTGTTGATGTTGACCAGTATTCCGAGGGCCTCATGCCCAACGGCAAGTCCATCATCCTGACCAGTGCCATGAAGTACCTCGATCGTGCTTCCTATGACATGATCGAAGCTGAACTCAACGGCACATTCCCCGGTGGCCAGGTTCTCCGGTTCACCGCAGAGAATGATGGTCTGGGAATTCCCACTGAGAATCCGAACCTTTCCAAGAATGTGACTGATGAGGTTGCCAAGGTCTTCGCCAAAATGAAGAGTGGCGAGGTCAAGGTTGCTGCAGTTGGTGACGGACTGTTCAAGTAAGCATTGCTTTTTTGCTCGCATCAAGGGCCACCCTCGTCTGGTGGCCCTTCTGTGATACTGGCGCGATCAAGCTAAAACCGCACGCGCTGCGTGTCCTCATAGGGAGTTCACCAATGAGTCATGTAATTGAAATGTTGAATATACGCAAGGAGTTTCCCGGCATCGTTGCCAACGATGATATTACCTTGCAGGTAGAGCAGGGGGAGATTCACGCCATTCTCGGTGAGAATGGGGCAGGCAAGTCGACCCTGATGAGTATTCTTTTCGGTCTCTACCATGCAGACAGGGGACAGATAAAGGTGAAGGGGAGGGAAGTACACATCCATAGCCCCAACGATGCCAATGACCTGGGCATCGGCATGGTGCACCAGCATTTCCAGCTGGTTCATAATTTTACTGTAACGGAAAACATCATTCTTGGAAAAGAGGGGAGTTTTTTCCTCGACAGAAGAAGTGCTTCCAAGAAGATCAAGGCCCTCTCTGAAAAGTATGGGCTCAATATTGACCCGGATATGGTTATTGAGGATATCACTGTCGGAATGCAGCAGCGTGTTGAGATTCTGAAGATGCTCTACCGCGATGCTGAGATCCTGATTTTTGATGAACCGACTGCAGTTCTGACACCCCAAGAGATTGAAGACCTGATGCAAATCATGCGCAATCTTGTCAGTGAGGGGAAGTCAGTCATCCTGATCACCCACAAGCTCAATGAGATCAAGGCGGTTGCCGATCGTTGTACCATCATCAGACGCGGCAAATTCATCGGGGTGGTGGACGTGAAGACTACCTCGGCCTCCAAGATGGCCTCCATGATGGTAGGCCGGCCGGTAAATTTCAAGGTTGAGAAGAAGCTTGCCCAGGTTGGGCGGGTCATCCTTGACCTGCATGACCTGAATGTGATGAACAACAAGAAGATGCTTGGTGTCAAGGAGTTCTCTCTTTCTGTCAAGGCAGGGGAGATCGTCGGCATCGCTGGTGTCGATGGAAATGGCCAGACTGAGTTGGTTGAGGCCATCACCGGACTCAGGCCGGTTGAGAGTGGTACGATCACCCTCGATGGCAATGACATCACCCATGCAGATATCCGCAGGCGCAATGAGATCGGTATCGGTCATATCCCTGAGGACCGCCAGAAGAGAGGGTTGGTCATGGCCAGCTCGCTGTTCAACAATGTTGCAATCAAGGAGTACTACCACAGTCCATTCAGCAAGCACGGCATTCTTGATGCCGACTACCTTCGTGAGTATGCCCAGAAAGTCACCGAGCAGTTTGATGTCCGCAGTGGTGAAGGGATTTTCTCCCTTGCCGGCAAGCTTTCCGGGGGAAACCAGCAGAAGCTCATCGTCGGAAGGGAAGTGGTGGCTGATCCCGAGCTCCTGATCGCTGTCCAGCCGACCAGAGGCTTGGATGTCGGTGCCATCGAGTACATCCATTCACAGCTGGTTGCCCACCGTGACAAGGGTCATGCCGTATTGCTCGTCTCCTTTGAGCTTGATGAGATCTTCAATCTTTCGGACCGCATCGCTGTCATGAACAGCGGGGAACTGATTGATGTGGTGAAGACCAGCGAGACCAATGAGGAGGAAGTCGGGTTGATGATGGCTGGGGTCAGGCAAAAGGATGGTGAGCAATGAAACATACAAGAATCCGTGCAGAGAAACAGAGCAATGCCTTCCTGGTTGCTGTCAGTGCAGTGGTTTTGGGCTTGGTCGCCGGTGCAATCCTGATGGCCTCAATCGGAAGCAACCCCTTTGTTGGGTTTTGGTTCCTGTTCCGCGGCAGCCTGATGAACATCGAGCGGCTCGGCAATACCCTCGCCACCGCAACCACCCTCATGCTGGTGGGTCTTTCCGTAGCGTTTGCCTTCAAGACAGGGCTCTTCAACATCGGGGCGTCGGGGCAGATGCTCATCGGTGGGCTTTGTGCGACCTTGGTCGCCCATAAGGTGTTCCTGCCAAGGCCCTTGTTCCTGGCGGTTCTGATTCTCTCTGCTTTGGCAGGTGGCGCAATCTGGGGTATCATTCCCGGGTTTCTCAAGGCCAAGTTCAATGTGCATGAGGTTGTGGCCACGATCATGATGAACTGGATTGCCTATTGGTCCATCTACTATTTCATCCCGGCATACCTGAAAGGGCCCTCCTTGGAGACCGAGAGTGCAAGCATTGCAGTCACCCAGTCATTGCGGACCCCTTGGCTGACCGAGCTGTTCAATGGTTCCTACATGAATCTTGGCTTTTTCGTTGCCATCATTTCGGTGATCGTGATCAAGTTGATCCTGGACAAGACCACCTTGGGTTTCAGTCTGAAGGCAGTCGGTTCCAACCGGTTCTGTGCAGAGTATGCAGGTATCAAGGTGAATCGCAATGTCGTCATTTCCATGATGATCGCTGGCGGTCTTGCCGGTTTGGCGGGGCTCTCCTTCTATACCGGCTACTCGCGCAATATGCAGATCGGAGTCATGCCCGCCCAAGGGTTCGACGGTATTGCCGTCGCCCTGTTGGGTGCCAGCAGCCCTCTGGGGGTTTTGTTCAGCTCGCTTTTCTTCGGCATCCTGCAGTCGGGCAAGGGGTTCATGAATGCCATGACCAACGTTCCGCCAGAGATTGCAGACACCATCATTGCCGTCATCATCTATTTTACTGCAACCAGTGTACTGTTCAAACGATTCTGGGATGCAGTATTGAAAAGGCAATTGGAGAAGGCGAGGGAGAAGGCAAAACCAGCAGAGGCTGAAGTGAAGAAGGAGGTAGAGTGATATGTGGCATACCTTGGTAAGTATTTTTCCCTATGCAATCGCATACACCATCCCCATGCTCATGACCTCCCTCGGCGGATTGTACAGTGAGCGCAGTGGTGTCACAAACCTTGGACTTGAAGGCCTGATGCTTGTCGGATATTTCGCCAGTGCCATCACCATCAAGATGACTGAGGCCACTTTGGGTGTGCAGGCCTTGCCGGTCGGGTTGCTGGTCGGTGTTGCAGCAGGGGCCATTTTCAGTTTGTTGCATGCGTTTGCCTCGATCAATCTGAAAGCAGACCAGGTCATCAGCGGTACCGCAATCAACATGCTTGCTGCCGCTCTTACCGTCTATCTTGCGAGAACCATCAGCGGAAGCGGAAATGTCCGCATCCTCATGGGTATCGTGCGCAACGACATCCCGGTGCTCTCCAGCATTCCGATCATCGGGCCGCTCTTTTTCAGCCAGTCCTACTGGACTACCTGGCTGTGTCTGGCCATCTGGGCACTCTCCTGGATTCTCCTCTACAAAACCAGCTTTGGGCTTCGCCTGAGAGCTTGTGGTGAGCATCCTTCTGCAGTTGCTTCTGCCGGTGTCAATGTGCATCGCATGCGCTACTTTGGTGTTGCGATGAGCGGTGCCTTGGCAGGTCTCGGTGGTTCTGTCATTCTCATAACCTACTCGGGCGAGTTCAATGGTACGGTTGCCGGTCTCGGCTTCCTCTCCATTGCTGCCTTGATTTTCGGACAGTGGAAGCCTTTGGGGATCCTTGGAGCTACCTTCTTCTTCGGCATCGCTACCACGATCGCCAATGTGAGTCAGGTAATTCCTTCCCTCGCGGTGATTCCCCCGGTATTCTTCAAGGTCTTCCCCTATGTGGCAACCTTGATCGCGCTGGTGCTCTTCTCCAAGAATTCGGCAGCCCCGAAGGCGAGTGGAGAACCTTTCTAACCAACACGGAGGATCGTATGGATCATTTGATGGAAAAGATGCAGGAAGCTGCAATGTATATCACCAGTCGCATCGGCAATGAGCCGGTGGATATCGGTATGGTGCTGGGTAGTGGGCTTGGTGGCCTTGCTGATGAGCTGGAAGACGCGGTTGCCATCTCCTACAAGGATATCCCCTTCTTTCCGGTATCCACCGTCTTCGGCCACAAGGGTCGGCTGGTGGCAGGCAATCTGGAAGGCAAGCGTGTACTCTGCATGCAGGGGCGCTTCCACTACTACGAAGGCTATGGCATGGATCAGGTGGTGTTTCCCATACAGGTCATGCATGCAATGGGCATCAACCAGCTGTTGGTGACCAATGCTGCAGGTGGGGTGAATACCTCCTATCAGCCTGGGGACCTGATGCTGATCACCGACCACATCAAGCTCATCGCCGACAGCCCGATGCGTGGACCGAATCATGAGGAACTGGGAGAACGGTTCTTTGACATGACCAATGCCTATGACAAGCAACTCAGTATCTTGGCACGGGATGAGGCAAAGCGCTTGGGCATTCCCCTGCAAGAGGGCGTGTACATGTTCTTCGCCGGTCCTTCCTACGAGACCCCTGCTGAGGTGCGTTCCGCCCGTATCCTTGGCGCTGATGCAGTGGGCATGTCCACGGTTCCCGAAGCCATTGCAGCAAGCCAGATGCGAATGAAGGTGTTGGGTATCAGCTGCATAACCAACATGGCAGCCGGTATTCTCGACCAGCCTCTGAACCATACCGAGGTGATGGAGACCAGCGATCGGGTGAAGGAAGCCTTCACCTCTCTGGTCCGCAACGTCACCCGTCTTTGGCCGGTATGAAGAGCCAAGCCCAAGAGCTGATCCAGGCCTTGGGCCTGGAACCCCTTTCAGGTGAGGGTGGCTTCTATCGCAGGGTCCATACCTTCACTGAGAAGGGTCTTGAAACGGGCAGTGTAATCTACTATCTGATCACTGCCGAGAGTTTCTCTTCGTTGCATTGGCTACCCACCGACGAGGTGTGGCACTTTCTGGAGGGTGATGCTGTCGAACAGCTGGTTCTCCATCCTGATGGCAGCCACAGTCTGCTTCTTCTGGGAAAGGCAAGTGAGGGAAAAACTCCCCTGAGCGTAGTGAAAGGGGGGTGTTGGCAGGGAACGAAGTTGGCTGGACAAGAAGGTTGGGCGTTGTGTGCAACCACCATGTGTCCTCCCTATGACGGTTGCTCCTATCGGCAAGGGGGATCCTTTTTGACAGAACAGTATCCCGCCTGTACGCTGGTGGAAGCGTTTCTTGGCAAGGAGGTCTGATGAAAACGGTTTTGGTCAGTGGAGGAACCAGTACACTCGGCAGAGCAATCTGCACAAAGTTCGTTGAGGATGGATATATGGTGTATTGCGCCTATGCTTCCTCGAAAGAGAAGGCCCTCAGCCTCTCAACGTCCCTTGGCCCATCCCTGGTACCTCTCCCGCTGGACGTACAGGACGAAGCGAGCATAGCCGAGGCGTGTGCCCACCTGCAGAGTCTGGATCTTCTGGTCAACAACAGCGGCGTATTCTCTGTCTTTCCTACTGAAGAGCTTGTCGCATCCGAGTGGCAGCGTATCTTTGACATCAATGTAACCGGGATGTTCCGCCTGACCAAGCAGGTCTTGCCGCTTCTCCGGCAAGCCAAGGGAACCATTGTCAACATTGCCAGCATCAATGCCCTCCATCCAGGCTTTGGTGGCACTACGTGTTATGATGCATCCAAGGGAGCTGTGGTCTCCTATACCAAGGCTTTGGCAGCTGAGCTTGCCCCGGACGTACGGGTCAATGCGGTGGCCCCGGGACTGATCGCCGCACCCTATCTGGACAAGGACCATCCCTTGCGCCAGCTGTATGAGAAGCGTGCCTTGTTGTCCCATCTGGTTGCTCCAGAGCAGGTTGCTGAAGCAGTAAGTTTTCTCAGCCGTTGTACCGCAATGACTGCCCAGGTGTTGACCATCGACTGTGGTTATTTGGCGGGGTGAGCATGAAGATACTCTGCATCGCTGACGAATCGGATCCCTTGGTCTATTCAAAGAACATTGCAAGCCGGTATGCAGATGTCGATATCGTCATAGCTGCAGGGGATCTGCCTCTCAAGTACTATGAGTTCATCATTTCCTCGCTGAACAAGCCGCTCTATTTCATCTTCGGCAACCACAATCTGGAGTTTCTCAGCCAATTCACCTCTAATGTGCAACCAATCCTGCAGTACGGATATACGGATGGGAAGATGCAACTCTATCCCTCCTTCGGGGGAGAGTATTGTGATGGCAAGGTCCTGTACAACCACAAGCGCAATCTCATCATAGCCGGACTTGGGGGATCGATGCGCTACAACAAGGGCAAGCACCAGTTCACTGAGCGAGAAATGTTTTTCCGGATGTTGCGCATGGTGCCCAAACTGCTTTTCAACAGGATCTTCAGGGGGCGTTATGTCGACATCCTCATCACCCATGCCGCCCCCTTGGGTCTGGGGGATGATACTGACCGCTGTCATCAGGGGTTTTCCACCTTCCTGACCTTCATGCAGTGGTTCAAGCCCCGTTACCTATTGCATGGGCATATCCATCTTCACGATATGAACGCAAACCGCTATCATGTGTACAAGCAGACCCAGGTCATCAACATTTTCCAGAGTTTCATCCTGGAAGATCCGAAGCTGGGGGGGAAGGGGAAACGCCATGGCATCTGATCTGTTCAGTCAAGCGAATGAGGATTTCGAGAAAGCCCGTTCGAGGGGACGGATCCAATCCGTATTGAGCAGCCTTTCCTGGAAAAACTCCGACTTGCTTAGCTTCTATGCAGTCACTGAACTGATAAAACCCAGGAACGAGACATACCTTGGGATGCGAACGATTCCGGTGAGTCAGATCATCGGCAGCGAAGGCCGTTACCAAGACTTTTCGCTGGCTTTCTACCCAAAGAAGGAGTTGTTGAGCGCCCGTTGGAGAAGCATTGACTGGGCGACGAAGGAGTATATCATCCTTCCTCCGATTTCGGTTTACAAGCTCGGCAAGTGGTACTTTGTCAGGGATGGGAATCATCGTGTTTCAGTAGCGAAGACCCAAGGGGTTGAATTCATCGATGCCGAAGTGGTTGAGTTGGACAGCCAGATTCCCCTTGAGGCTGGCATGACGATGAAACAGCTTCGCAAGCGCGTGATCGAGTACGAGCGACAGCGCTTCCTGGACCAGTATCAGCCGACCTATCTTCCCATGGATGATATTGTCTTCACCAGTCCCGGGTCCTATCCTGAGATGGTCAACCATATCCTGGTGCACAAGTACTACCTCAACGAGGGGAAGGAAGAGGAGCTGAGTTTTCAGGAGGGTGCGACCTCGTGGCTGAAGAACGTCTATGAACCTATCATTGAGGAGATTCGTCGTTCGAAGTTGCTTTCGTCCTTTCCTGGCAATACGGAAGCCGACCTCTACATGTGGATTGTCCGCCACTGGGATAATCTCAAGCATATGAGCGGAAGTGAGGAGGTGAGCATTGAGAGTGCTACTTCCGACTACAAGATCCGGTATGGCAAAGGCAAGTGGGAACGCTGGCTGCGACGTGTGCGCTACTTCTTCTCCAAGAAGTAGGGGGAAAATCGAGTAGGCGGGGGCCATTAGGCCCCAACCTCTCACGCCACCGTACGTGCCGTTCGGCATACGGCGGTTCAACCAAACAGACTATTGTACCGGACCTCCAGTACAATCCCATCAGTCTCCATGCGCTGGGCATGGAGTTTGTTGTAATAACCCAGTATATCCACCAGTCCATAATGCTCGTGAATACTCTTAGGACTGATGAACGCGTTCATCACTCCTGCCATCTTCCAGTATGCATTACTACCGAGTTTCCATTTCTTCAACTTCCACTCGTCCACCCCCAGTTGCCTGAGTCGGTGTTCCCGATTCTTGCCGGACTTCCACTGTTTCCATAGGTACTGGCGTATGCGCCTCCGAATCCACTCCATCAGGCGCTCAAGGTATTTCTTGATGGCACTTCTTGCAAAGTACCCAACCCAACCCCTCAGGATGCTGTTGAGCTCCCCAATGACCGTCCTGATGCTCACTCCGCGG
>RZYT01000324.1 GCA_009930195.1 Spirochaetia bacterium
CCGCTTTTTGCTTCCTTGGTCCCTTGGGCGAACACCGATCCGAATGCGAGAATGAGAATCAGACTCACCATCAGTACTTTTTTCATAATTCCTCCTATTGAAATTCGTGATGCAATGATTGGACAGGATGGTACCGAATCCTATCTATGTCCTTATTCTAGGGAGCAATAGAGGAGGAATCAAACACTTTATTGTCATGACTTTCATGACAAATGTCACAAATCTGATGATAGAAAAACAAAACAGTTCCCAAACAAGTCATGCTACACTGACTGATGAGCATACTATGGATAAACCGATTACCTATGTCTACAACATCATCCTTATTCTTAATCTGGTGATCATCGGCTTGTTGAGCATGGTTGTCTACCAGACCACCTACCTTATCTGCGATTCGGATCAGGCGCGGGTGTTTCTTGAGCAGGCGCGCTATCTTCCCCACGTACCCTGGCATGTCCCCATCTATGCCATCGGGAGTTTTCTCCTGCTCTCTGTTTCCTCGTTTTTCAAGCGTTATCTTGCAGAATCGCACTCGTTGCTTGCCTTCTTCCTCTTTGTGCTGGACATCTTCATTGCCTTCTTCATCTCCTACAATATCAACTTCTCCTACAAAGGGCTGTTCCTGTTCATCGGGGTAGGGGCTTTCTTTTTCATCGGGAATCTCAAACTGCGCTACCTTGGCATCATCCTGGCCATGCTTGGGTACATCTTCAGTGACTACGACATCATCTCGGTGCAGCTGAACCTTGTCTCCTTGCAGGACTACATCAGCTTCTACGGCCCCAGCACCCAGATTCCCCTGTACAGCCTGCGCAGTACCTTGGAGTCGCTCAACCTGATGATGGTCATCCTCTTCTTCCAGTTCTTCATCCAAAGCAAGGTCAGGGAGAACAAGGAGTTCATCAAGGTCAACAATGAGCTGGCGGACAAGCTGCACCAGCTTGAGGTGTTGCAGGCCAAGCTTGAGGAGAGTGCAAGACTGAAGGAACGCAATCGTCTTGCCCACGAGATCCACGACATCCTGGGGCATTCGCTGACTTCCATCTCCATCGGACTGGAAGCCTGCCTGGAGCTGAGCAAGGAGACCACCCATGAACTGTATGTACGCCTTGCGAAGATCAAGCGGGTCACCGACAAGGGGCTGACAGAGATCCGCCGCTCGGTGCGCGAGCTCAAAAGCGATGCCATCGAGAAGTCCTCCATGCTCAGTGCTGTCCAGGAGCTCATCAACGATGCAAATGGGTTGGGAGACAGGCTGGTAAGCTTCTCCATCCATGGCAATGTCGCCCAGCTCGATGAGGATGAGGAACAGACTGTGTATCGTTTGGTGCAGGAGAGTCTTACCAACTCTCTCAGGCACTCCGGGGGTGCTGATATAGAAGTGGTCTTCTCCTATATATCCCACCAGCTCAATGTCATGATTGCAGACAACGGCAGGGGATGCAAAACCCTACGCCGACATTTCGGTCTCGATCACATCGAGGAGCAGATAGGTTTGCTCGGCGGATCGGTGCAGTTTGAGACGGCCGAAGGACAGGGATTCAGGACGAAGGCCAGCATACCACTACGAAAAGGGGGATTCCAGTCATGATCAGTGTCTTGATTGCTGATGACCAGGAGCTGATTCGCGAGAGCTTGGAGCTCATCATCAGCCTCGATCCACGATTCCAATTTGTTGGATCGGCCAAGGATGGCAGAGAGGTGGTGGAACTTGCCCAGAAGTTGCGTCCGGATGTCATCCTCATGGATATCCGCATGCCCGAGATCAACGGCCTTGAGTGCGTGAAGCTCATCAAGCAGAAGGACAGCTCCATCAAGATCATCATCCTCACCACCTTTGATGACGACCAGTATGTCTATGAGGCGGTGAAGTACGGGGCGGATGGCTTCTTGCTCAAGGGAATATCGAAGAACGATCTGCTCTCGAGCATTGCCACCGTCCACAGCGGGGGGACCATCGTCGACCCGCATACTGCACAGAAGATATTCAGTCTCTTCAGCCGCTTGGCCAATACCCCGTTCCGCTCCTTGCAGGAGCCTGATGAGGCGTTCAAATCGCTCACTCCCCAAGAGCTGAGGATCATGCAGCTCATCGGAAAGGGGTGCTCCAACAAGGAGATCATGAGTGAGGTGAACTTCAGCGAAGGCACCGTAAGAAACTACATCAGCAACATCCTCAAGAAACTTGATTTGCGGGACAGGACCCAGATAGCCATTCTTGCCATCCAATCCGGCCTGATGCTCAAGAACCTGGAGGGGCTCGATGGCTGAGACAGCGAAAAGGAAGCGCATGCTTCTTCTGTTTCTTGTTGCC
>RZYT01000325.1 GCA_009930195.1 Spirochaetia bacterium
TTCCATCTGGGACTCCTCTCAATGGTTTTTTGAAATAGGATCCGATAGGGCTTTATAAGTTTAGCACACGCCCCACCCCGTCTCAATCAAGAGATGCAAAGGATATCAAAAGGGGACCAACTCTCAATCCGTAAAACTTCTCCACATTTCCATCGGTCAAATCCCCTCTCGCATCCGGAAGGTATCGAGGTTCCAAGGAGCCTTCGAACGGGATCCCCTACCCACGAACGCAATCGACTTCGACTCCACCAAGGATGAGGAGGGCCTTGTGCATCGAGGGTACGGTTTTCCGCCAAGAGATAGGGAGGATTCGATGACCAAAACCGGTATGAACCTGATCCATGGGATACCCAACTATGGGTGACTCATCAACGATTGGAACCTTCGAGAGCTCACCGATGGACGATGGTCTGTTCTCCAGGGAGCTGGACTACCAAGCCAGCATGTCCATCGCCGAAAGGTTGCTGCGACAGGGGCTCATGACCACTGGGGAGGCCCATAAAGCCAAGGTGATCCTGCTCGCAAAGTACCGGCCGCTTATCGGCGAATTGTTGGCTGAAGCCGGTTGACTATCGGGGCGTTGTGAGTGATTGATACAACACAATTATTTTAAGGGTATAAAGATATATAATCCTATACACCTTATGGAATTGGTAAATACGCTAAATGGAGGCAACACATGACTGAGATCCAAAAAAAACAAATCCACGAAATGCGCCGCTACGGGTGTACCTACAAGCACATCGCAAGCGCGCTTTCACTGAACGCGGGGACGGTGAAGACCTACTGCGTGCGTGCCGTGCAGAAAGGTTTAGATATTCTCCCAAGCCCTATGGCCAACAGCCTGTGCAAGCAGTGCGGAACACCTATCGAGCAAATTCCCAAACGCAAGAAAAAGATCTTCTGTTCAAAGGCATGCAGTCAGAAGTGGTGGAACTCCCACGTATACCTGGTGGATCGTTCCTCCAAGGCCTTGTACCACTTCACCTGCATTGCCTGTGGGAAACAGTTCTCCGCGTACGGAAAAGCTGACAGGAAATATTGCAGTCACGAATGCTACATCAACGACCGCTTCTACCAGGAGGCCCATGATGCACAATGATTTATTTCCCTCCGAACTAGGATACCAAGGTGCGCTATCTCTCGCCGAAGACTTGCGTCGAGCGGGATTGCTGAATGACGAAGAGATATCCAGGACCCGAAATCTGCTGATCGATACCTACGGACCTCCCCTCGGGAGTCTGTTCGCCATCCGAATCGAAAATGAGACAAAAGATGTGATCAATCATTCAGCACAGGAGACCTACGATGCATGAAGCTCGATGTAAACAACACGATCATGATGCAATGGTTCGCATAAAGGATACGAGTGCGTCCTTAAGTCCCAAGGTCATCAAGCTTGAGCGCACCGTGGCAGCCATGCCATCCAAGAAACGGGTGGCTGCCTACGCGCGAGTTTCAGTCGACTCGGACGAGTTGATGCACTCCCTGGCAGCCCAGGTCAGCCACTACAGCGCGCACATCCAGGCAAATCCCTCATGGGAGTACGCGGGGGTGTATGCGGATGCAGGGATATCCGGTACGGGGATGAAACATCGCAGTGAGTTCAGGCGGCTCATAGCCGATTGTGAGAAAGGCAAGATTGATATCATCCTCACCAAGAGCATCAGTCGCTTTGCGCGCAATACCGTCGATTTACTCAAGACTGTGAGAAGCTTGAGGGAACGCAACATCTCGGTGCGTTTTGAGCGGGAGAATATCGACTCGCTCACTGGAGATGGCGAGCTGATGCTCTCCATCCTCGCTTCCTATGCACAGGAAGAAAGTTATTCGATCAGTGAGAACGTCAAATGGGGTATTCGTAAACGCTTCTCCCAAGGGCGCTTCCTTGCCTACAACATTTATGGATACCAGTGGGTTGAGGATCATTTCGAGATCATCAAAAAGGAAGCCGAGGCAATTCGGTTCATGTACCGTTCTTTCGCCGACGGCATGATGCTCACCGAAATCTCTGATGCTTTGGCAAGGCAGGGGATTTTCAATCGGAAAGGCCTACCCTTTGGCAAGTCATCGATCCTTCGCATCCTTGATCAGGAGAAGTACCGCGGGTTCAGCATCCTGCAGCGTACTTTCACAGACGACCATATCACCCACCGCAAGCAGATGAACCGTGGTCAACTTCCCCGATTCGAGGTACAGGGCACCCACCCGGTGATCATTGACGAACAGCTGCACCAGAAGGTAGAAGCCGAGCGTGAACGCCGACGCCGATCAGGTGCGGTGAGATGGCGACGTGCCACCTGCTTC
>RZYT01000326.1 GCA_009930195.1 Spirochaetia bacterium
CCGCACCATGACCAACGTTGCAGGAGACCTGAGCACCTCAGTGGTAGTGGCCAACTCCCTTGGGGAGTTTGACAGGGATGCCTTCAACACCCAGGATCTGGGCGCTGAGATGGCAATGGCCTGAACTCAGGGCTTCCACTGATACTGCTGCATGTCAATGCGTCCTGACTGAAGAAAGCAGATGCCTTCTGCTTCCAGCAGGACGCGCTGCAGCGCATCATGCTCTCGCTCGGCAATACTTCCATCCGATCGGACAACCCGATGCCAGGGCAGCTCTTCGGGGCACTGGCTCAACGCCCATCCGACGGTACGAGCTTGGCGGGGATCCCCCAAAAGCAGAGCTATATGACCGTAAGAGGCTACCATGCCGTAGGGTATGCGGCTCACCACTTCGTAGACTTGGGAAAAGTACGTGTTCATGATGGGTATAGTCTAGGAAGAAAAGGGTTTGCTGGCAATGACAAACTCTTTTCAATTTTGCTGATTGTGGTATGGTTTTCTTGATGAATACACGAAAACCTAAAACACAGCGAGCGCTCTCACGCTACCTAGCCAAGCAGCTTTTCTTCCTCATTCTTGTTTCATCTACACTCTTTCTTTTCGCTCAAGACACAAGTTGGATCATGGCTTGGCTCTTTGTAGCTTCCCTCTTGATAATCATGCTGGCCAATCTACTGGCAATGGACCGATGCCTGCTTGCCGAACGCTCAAAGCTGCAGGAGGGCACCAAGAGGTGGGACATCGCCCTCTCAACCTTCGTAGCCATTGTTGGACCGTTTTTCGTTTGGATTACCGCAGCTCTTGACCGGCGCTACCGTTGGGGAGCTGCAGTTCCTCCCTTGGTGAGTGGTATCGGTCTGCTGGTGTTCCTGCTTGCATCCTTCTTTGCTACTTGGGCAATGCATACCAACCAATTCTTTTCTGCCACAGTTCGTATCCAAGCCGACCGCGGACAGCAGGTGATAGACAACGGTCCATACCGATTGGTACGCCACCCCGGCTACCTTGGGGGAATTATCGGCATTCTTGCAACCGCATTGGCAC
Source organism: Spirochaetia bacterium (assembly GCA_009930195.1). Taxonomy (GTDB): domain Bacteria; phylum Spirochaetota; class Spirochaetia; order Sphaerochaetales; family Sphaerochaetaceae; genus Sphaerochaeta. The sequence continues at coordinate 1,045 of RZYT01000326.1, forward strand.
TCCAATCCTCTGTCGCGTTGCTTCCTGCCTTGTTGGTTTCGGTTGGATTTGTCGTCAGAACAGCTTTTGAAGATCGTACGCTCATGCAAGAGCTTGAGGGCTATTGCTCGTATGCACAGCAGGTGAAGTATCGCTTGGTGAAGTTTGTGTGGTAGCTGACAAGACCAAGGCGATAACGATGAGCACTCCTCCACCAAGCACTGCGAACGAAGGAATCTCGCCCAAAAAGAGTATCGCACTGAGCACCGTTACCAAGGGTTCGAGGGTCGAAACAAGGCTTGCCCGTGTTGCCCCTATCCTTCCCATACCCGCAAAAAAGGACCAGAACGCAACCACAGTGGAGAAAAAAGCCAGAGAGAGGGCCGCAAGCACCCCGCTCACCGTCTGGGGTAGATGCACTCCCGATCGAAGCATCAGAACAAGATAGGAGAGTGAGGAACTGACGATGATTATTGCACTGCTGGCCATGGCAGTACGCCTACCTACAACTTGGGCGCTTATGATGATGTATATCGAGTAGGCAAACGCAGCGAGTAAGGCAAGGGCAACCCCTTTCGGCTCTGCATGACCTCCCAAGCCGATGACCAAGAGACATCCCAACAGGGCACAGAGTAAGGCGAGTGCGCTGGAGAATGAAAGCTTTTCCTTGGTGAAGAGCACCGAAAGGAGGGTAACCAGTGCTGGATAGGCATACAGCAACAGAGAGACCACGCTTGCCGAGGCATGGTTGAGTGCGGTGAAGTAACAAAACGAAGTACCCGTGTAGCCAAGCACCCCAAGCAGGACAATGACAGGCCAATAGCCCTTCGGAGGAAGCGGAGCTTTTCTCTTCCAAGCAACCAGGGAGAGCAGGACTCCCCCTGCAAAGAACCGGATGAAGAGCAGGGTCAGGGTATCAGCACCTGAAGCATAGGCTATGCGTGCAAAAATCGGCATGATGCCGAAGCAAATCGCCGAGAGGGAGACCAACGCATACCCTGCCAATACATCCTTTCCTGTATGCCCTTGCACTTTGGATGCCTCCCCTCTTGCTGAAGAAGTACCGATTCAGCACCTCTGTGTCAAGCAGAAAGGCTCGTGCAAACCTGCACCTTGCCCATGGAGTTGCACGGATATGAACGCGTCGACGAAAAAGGGAAGTCACGTCTGTCCATCCTGTGCACGGAGCTGGTAATAGCGTTTCAGAACACGCAGAGCGCGTAAGGTCACCCATTCACTCTCTTCGCCCTTTGCCCCGATCGGGATGAGCAGGCGATCGCTT
>RZYT01000327.1 GCA_009930195.1 Spirochaetia bacterium
GTATAGAGGTGTGTTGAGCTATTTGGTGAAAAATCTCCCATAAATCCTGGGGCTGTCCTATCAACGGTGTAATAGATTTGAGCCTCTTCGACCGGACTTGTGATGGTGATCGTGCGGTACGACTGCAGGGGATCTTCATGAGTGGCTTCTGCAGAAGCAGTGACAATGGGTCGATTCAAGGAAGGGAATGGCACACTGCTCAAGTCAACAGTCCCCTTCGAAATCTGACCGTTGTATACATTGATCGTATCGGCCATGAGAATAGGATCGGTCAAGTAGGTTCCCGATGGGTTTCGCATGATGACGTCAAGTCCATAGTCCCCGACAGCAAGGTCACTGAAAATGAGCATTCCTGATCCACTGCTGGAGAAGCTTCCAGGATTCACATACCCATTGCTGAGCCTTGCCTGAAGCTTCACGGAATGGCTGCCTGTCCAGAGCACGGTCACTTCTGCACGCCCTTTTCCTCCGGTCAGATAATGCAGTGCAAAGGTGGCTGAGGTGACTAGTCCTGAGCGGATCTGGACGCTTTGTGTAGCTGCAGGGGTAAGTGCCACCGCTCCTGTTGTTGCTGGATCGACGCCATAGCCGACCACGTTGATCGTCCAGGTGCCGATCTTCAGGCCATTGATGACGATCGGTTTGCCCAATTGGAAGTTCTGTGGGCCGATGACAACAGTCGGATCCGAATCCAGGCTGCCGCTGATCTGTACCCACGTCACCCGAAGGTTTTCCGGGGTGATGGCCCTCGATCCCTTTGACCCGAAATCGATGACAAGATCACCGGTGAGGGGAGCCTCATTGCATGATACCAGAACCACCAACACACAAAGCAGCGATACCAACAGTAGTGCTGCACGCAGATAGGATGTACGTCTCATCTTCTGTCACTCCTCTCTATAGGAAAGCCCTTACGGCACGAACCTTGCACAACTGTGTCTTCACTACGCTTTGGGAAGGAACAACCTCGGTAAGGTCAAACGCCCATGCCGAGGTTGTACTGGTCTCCGAGGAGGACCAGTACACGCCTTCAGTCAGGTCGGTCATTGCCAACAGTTCATCACGAGAGGGAAGGAACCAATCCTCATACCCCCCGAAGACCTTGTCCTGACACATTTTTGCCGCACCTTCAGCTGATTTGCTTGTGATGGACAGGGTATTGGATGCTCCTGTCCCAACCTCGGTGTGCGTGTCGCCGATGATCACTGAAGATGGTGTCCAGGCATAGCTTCCCGTCTCTTCTGGGGCTGCCTCAAGATACGTCCAGCCATCATGTGCTGCATCAGCATTCACCAAGAAGATGAGGCCACCCCCCGGTCCTGTGTCTCCCAAGGCATAGGAGACTGTGTGGGTGGTGGTTCCCACCAAGGACACAGCCTTTCCCGATGCCACCCCAATCGCTTTGATGGTGGCAGTCTGTTCAAATGAGAGTGGTGTTTCATAGAGCGTGCCTATGAGATCAGGATTTGTCCCATCGAGTGTGTAGTACACCGAAGTTGCATCAGAACAGATGATCTGCACAGTATGTGCTTCGGTATCCTCGGTAAAGGTTGGGGTAGCTGCACGTTCCACCAAAAGACTGTCACTGATGAAGATTGGAGAGTCAACCACACCTTCCCTGAGCGCGATGGCCTTGACCTGGGTGGTGCTGGAAATGGTGAACGGCAAAGAGTAGAGCGGACTGGCAGAAGAGGGAGTCGTACCATCAAGCGTATAGTGGATGGTTGCATCCGGTGTTGCACAGGCAAGGCTTATCAGCTTGCCCCCGATGACATCCTGGGTCGAAAGGGTGGGGGTTGCAACAACCCCATCAACTGCAAACCGCAGTGTGCCGCTGGCTGTCCGCACCGTATCCGGCGCATCATGATAGGAGAACACCACCATGACTTGGTGCTGGCCCAGCGAAAGCGTTCCATCGTAGGTGAAGGTGTTGCCATCCCCATCCCCATCCCCATCTGTTTGTGCAATCCCGTCGATATACCAAGTGAATGCATCGACGGTAAGGTTGCCCTGGATGCTGTAGGTAGCCGCAAACGATGGGCTGAGGGCCGAACTGTTCGTCCTGCTTACAATTACATGGGAAATGAGGGGAGGTTGGATGATCTCAATGGTACCCGAACCCTCATCCTCGGCATCCACCACATACGTTTCAGCAAGGGAGTCTTGGTATCCACCCTTGCAAGCAGCTGCAATCAGATACCGTCTCGTTTCGCTGCTGGCAACGGTGAATGGTTCTGTATACGCTGTGCTTGCAGTCCAGTCAAATGAGCCGGTCGGTTCTGCGGAAAGCAGCAGATACCGTAT
>RZYT01000328.1 GCA_009930195.1 Spirochaetia bacterium
GCCGAGCACCTCGAGTTTGTTTTCGTAGAACGATGCCATCGCTTCATACTGCTGTCCATTTGAGAGGGTGTAGACACCCTTCACACCAAGAATATCCTCTACATTGGGTATACGGTAGCTGATCACGGCACCACCCGGCACCACCTCCACCTGCACATCGGTCACTTTCTGTGGCTTACCCATGCTTTCCGTGATGGGCTCCAGTTGCTTTTCATCACATGATTGCAACAAAAGTAACAGAAGGGTTATAAGCAAAAATCCTGTATTTCTCATAATGTTCAATATTAAATCGTTTTTTTACCAGCCGGGATTCTGAATCAATTGCGGATTTCTCGTCAGATCACTCTCCGGTATCGGTGCGAAGTAATCCCTGTAGCTGAAGCTTTGCTGATAAATGGTTGTCACCGTATAATAATCCTGTAACTCACTTGCATTCACGTTCCATCCCTGAATAGCCCTGTTCTGTTCCTTGAGGGCTGTCTTCCAGCGATGACTGTCCCAGTAGTAGACCCCTTCGCAGGCAAATTCAATTTTCCGTTCACGATGAATGATGTCACGCATGCCTGCCTTTGTTTTGGGTTTGTCCGGCTCATTTGAGTATTTTTCCCAACTCTCTGCCACACCCTCCAAACCGGCACGTGCTCGAATCATGTCAACCAACTGGTGCACCTCTGCATCAGGACTCTCCTTTGTTTCATTCAGTGCTTCTGCATACATCAGCACAAGGTCGGCATAACGCATATCCGGGAAGGGATAGGTCTCGTAAGTGACACTGTTGGCGTCACGAAACATGGTGTTGATGGAGACCAGTTTCTTGGGCCAGTAACCGGTTGCATTGTAGTCGCCGGGGTTGAACACCGATGAGAACTCACCAAACCGGTTTTTCGGATAAAGGGCTTCAGCATCATCATCAGGGTAGTTCTTGTATGAGTTACCATACCACTTCCCCCTGTCAAACCCAAGGGTGGAGTAAAAGCGGGGTTCTCTCTGAAAATTGAGTACGGCTGTCTGTTCCCCCTCATGGATGTAGTACCTGTGAGCTTCATCACCCGTTCTGATATTGTAGCGAGTGGCATACGGATACTCAATATCCTCATCAATGGGCACACCGTTCTCGGAATAGAACAACTCCACCGTGGAGAGCGGCACGCTCATCCTGCCGGAGGAAGAGGAGGAGGTACCCTGTTCGAGGCGTGGCAGACAGGGGCTCTGCAGACCTGAGTTAACCGGGTAGGATGAGTTCCCCCAGACGATCTCGGGGTTCCATCGCTGCGAGACGATGCTGCGCAGGGTGTTGACCAGGAATGTCTCATCGGACAAAACCTTGGTTGCCACATAGTCAGTAGTCTGATAGAGGCGGATACCGGCTGCAGAGCATGCCTCAATAGCTTCACCGGCGGCATCAGCCGCATCTTGCCAGCGCGAGGCATCATAGCTCTGATTGAAAAATGGTTCTCCATTGTGATCCAGAAAATCATTGTAGTCGGTGTTCCCGTTAAAGAGAGGACTCGCCCAGTAGAGCAGCACCTTTGCCTTCAGCATATAGGCCGCCGGCTCCGTAAATCGTCCCAGCTCGGTGGTTCGGCTTTCAATCACCTGTGGGAGGGCACCACTATCGATTACCTCATCAAGCAGCTCAACGATGTAGGCAAAAGAATCATCAATCTTCTCTCTGAAGACCCGTACACCTTCCGTCGACTCATTGATCGGAGTATTCTCTTTCAGTGGAGCGATGGGACCATAGTAAGAGATGAGGTAGAAGTGCATGTAAGCTTTGATTAGCTTCGCTTCTGCTTTCATTCGCTCCTTCTCATACTTATTGAGGTCTTCCACTCCATCCACATTATCGAGAAAAGTGTTGCATTCACGAATACCGGCATAGAGAGAGCGAATCATTGTTCCTGTTCCACCCCAATAGTTGATGAGCGCGGAGGTAGGGCTATCCTCGCCCAGTCCAAATCGCATACCGCCCTGGGTCCTGCCTTCCTTATTGAAAACCATCTCCATGGCGCCGAAGATGGCAGGGTTCTCGTTCCACCCTGCCGACTTGGGCATACCCCAGTAACAGGTTGCCAGATACTGTTCAGTGGTGTAACGATCGGAAAAGGCATGATCGATCGTCGCGACATTATCGGGCACCACGTCCAGAAAATCACAGGATGAAAAGAGAAATAACGTTGCAAAAATGCCTACTATAATTGTATTGATAGATTTCATCATTCTCAAAAATTTAAAAACCAACATTTAAACCCACATTTATCACTCGCTGGACGGGGTATCCCAGTCCGTTACCGGC
>RZYT01000329.1 GCA_009930195.1 Spirochaetia bacterium
GGGTATGTTGAGTCGTGTAAACGAACCGGGTGTTCGCTTGCTCTCATAGAGCGGTCTGCTGTTGAACATATTGTTCGCATAGAAAGAAGCTTTCAGATTATCACCTATCTCCTTGGTCAGGTGGAAATTGATCAGCAGCACGGGGAAATAGGATTCCGCAATAAAGCGGGTGGGACTCCTTGTTTCGAAGAGATAGGCAAACTCGGGATCATCCCTCATGGAGTCATCGAAAGGCTTCACCGATCCATCCTCACGGGAGATATAGGATACAAATGTGGTGTCGTTGCCGTAGCTGGTCCAGTACTTGTTCAGCCAGCTCACCTGTGCAGTGGTGGTCAGCACAAAACCTATGGAAGGGATGTTATGGGTAGCCCGCAGGGTGGTGGTGAGACGTTCTCTTTCATACTTCTCCTTCCCTTTCTCGTAAATACCGACGTTTCTTTCCAGTTCATTCAGGTTCTTCCGGTTGCTGAAGCTGTGACTATCGCTCCAGTCGGTGGAACGCATATAGGCACCGTTCAGCACGAACGAGGTACGGATGGCATTGATCCTGCCGAAGTCAAAGTCGAACTCCACACCTCTGTTGTGCGATCGTCCGTCGTTGGTGGGGGTAGCATGGGAGACGAATATCTTGTGTTGCTCCTTTTCGCGGAGGGTTGGTATTCCACCCGGGTTCTGTTCTGCTTGCTCATAGATGATGTAATCCAGCAAACGGTATGAGTCGATGGTCGTAGCCAGGTTATATCCGTTTTTCAGCTGCTCATTGTAGGCAGTCACCGAAAAACGCATCCTGTTAATCATAAGATCGATACCAATCTCGGCCTTTTGGTTGGTAGCCATCTTCAACTCACTGTTCTGGGTGTTGAATACTCTGGTAGAGGCCAGGAAGAGTTGTTCATTTTCCGGAACTGAGGTTGAGTTGAGGCTGTTGAAGTGTACCAGGTCGAAGTATGCATTCTCCGGGTAGAGATAGAGTGCCGTTGGGGCTTTGGCTGTCACCCCGAAGCCACCCCTGAGCCATAGCTTGCGGGGTAGGATATCAAACGAGAAATTGGTTCGGGGGGTGACGATACTCTTGCTGTTGACCAGGTCGTAGCGAAGCCCTGCCTGTGCCAGTAATTCTCTCTCACCCATGCTCCAGGTAAGGTTCTCTTCGGCATAGAGTGACAGCTGGTTGATAAACGGTATGGAAGAGTACTTCCTGGGACGGGGTGATGAGTTCTCTGAACTATTGCTGCGATGAGGAGGGTTATAGGGGTCATAGACCTTCCCGTCGCCCAGGTTCCCGTCGCTTCTGAAGTTGGCTCCTACCAGTATCCGGTTGTTCAGCGCTCCCAGCGTCTTTGAAAAGGAGGCATTCAGGTTGGCGAAGAGATTCACCTCCTTGCCGTAGATATCATACCGGCTAAAGTACTCATTGGGAAGATAGGTGGCGATCAGGTTGGCCTCACCGGCGGGGATATTGGTCAGCTCACCTCCCTCGTTGTCATATACCTTCTGTCCGGGGCGGTTGCTCAACACCGCCCCGTCGGTATTTGACATGGAATAGGCGGCAAAAGCGTTGCCCAGCAGCTCCTTTTGATAGGAGTGCTTGTCGCGGTAACTACCCGAAAGCGTATACTTCACGTTGCTCAGCCATCCTTTTCTGACGTTCCATGTACCGTTGGTATTGAATCGCAAACCAATGTCGCGTGCACCTGTTTCGAGCTGACTACGTTCATCATCGGGGTTTCTCTCCCGCGTATCTTTTCCGAGCGAGAAATCGAAAGAGGTGTTGCTGGAAAGCTTGTTGAAACGATTGGAGTACATTGCCCTGGCCGTTGCGCGCTGATAATAGGCATACGACTCCTTGGCATCTTTTATGCTGTGTGCATAATCACCGCTCACATTCAGGTTACCCCTCTCCTGCCCCAGGCTCATGCCCTTGCTCACGGAGGCCTGGTAGATGCTGGGGTCTGTTTTCAGTCGGATGGTGAGTGGCTCCCTGCCCGCTTTCGATTTGATGATCACCGCACCGGAGGTAAGGTCACCATGCTCTACCGATGGGATGCCGCGGATCACCTCCACCGACTCAATGTTATCTGTTGAGATGGAGCGGATATCGAGACCGGAGTTGGGTGATGAACCGCCGCCAACGGAGCCGCCGCCACCGCTGATAGTTGGTGAAAGTGTCTGTAGGTTGGCATTGTTCGACAGCGGGGCACCGTCGATCACGATGGCGGTACCCATGCTGTTCATATTGGCAGCATCGGTCGGCACCGGCACTCCCTGGTTGAGCGGGTTGGCTCCCAGGCTG
>RZYT01000330.1 GCA_009930195.1 Spirochaetia bacterium
GCCGTTGCCTTTGCGGTCTTCCGTAACATAGGCAAGCTTGTTTTCGATGGCAGAGCGAACGGTATTCAGATTCACCTGCTTGCCGTTGATGCGCATCGTACCGGTTATGTTGCGGCCGTAGCTCTTGCCGAACAGACTCATGGCAAACTCCGTGCGACCAGCGCCCATCAGGCCGCTGATGCCCACCACTTCACCACGATGTACTTTCACATTGATGTCTTCACAGACTTTCCGTCCCTCATAGAGAGGGTGGTAGACTGTCCAGTTCTCGACCTCAAGGCTCACTTCCCCGATGGTTGCCTTGCGCTTGGGGAAACGGTCGCTGATGTTGCGGCCGACCATAGCCTTGATGATCTTGTTCTCTGAGAACTGCTCTTTCTGCTTGTCCATGGTGGTGATCACTTCCCCGTCACGGATGACGGTGATGCGGTCCGCCACATAGGAGACCTCGTTGAGTTTGTGGGAAATGAGGATGGAAGTCATCCCACGACTCTTGAACTGGAGCAGGAGGTCCAGCAGTTTTTTCGCTTCAGTATCATTGAGACTGGCGGTAGGCTCGTCAAGGATCAGCACCTTCACGTTTTTTGCCAAAGCCTTGGCTATCTCAACCAGCTGTTGCTTGCCGACCCCGATATCCTTGATGGCAGTCTTTGAGGACTCCTCAAGTCCGACCAGGGCGAGCAGCTCGTCCGCCCGACTGTAGGTCTTGTCCCAGTCAATGCGGAAGGCGTGTCCTTGCTCATTCCCGAGAAACATGTTCTCAGCGATGGTGAGATAGGGTACCAGGGCAAGTTCCTGGTGGATGATGACAATCCCTTTCTCCTCACTATCCCTGATGGTATGGAAGTGGCATTGCTGACCGTGAACAAGAATCTCCCCATCAAAGGAACCTGAAGGGTAGACGCCACTGAGTATGTTCATCAAGGTTGACTTACCAGCACCATTCTCGCCGACGATGGCATGAATTTCTCCCTGTTGGACATCAAGGCTCACATCGCTGAGAGCCCGTACGCCAGGGAAGGTTTTGGTAATGTGTCTCATTTCCAGTAATAGGGTATCCAAGACGGACCTCCAAAATGGGCGGGCAACAGAGTTGCCCGCCGATGGTTTGGTGCAATCAGATCTTCAGATCAGCTTCCGTGTAGTATCCGCTGTCGATCAGCAACTCTTTGTAGTTGTCGAGGGTGGCGAATACGGGCTCACAGAGGTAGGAAGGAACAACACCGACTCCATTGTCATAGGTGGTGGTGTCATTGACGTCGACCTTCTCACCCTTGACGATGGAATTGACCATCTCCACAACCTTGCTGGCCAGGGTGCGGGTGTCCTTGAAGATGGACATGGCCTGCAGGCCCTGAAGCATGTTCTTGACAGCCGGCTTGTCGCAGTCCTGACCAGTGATGATCGGGAAGTTGTCCTTCGTGTAACCGGCGGCAACCAAGGCATTGGTGATGCCGTTGGCGACCGAGTCGTTGGAGGAGTAGACTGCATCGAGGCGATTGCCCTTCGGGCCGTAGCCATTGGCGGTAATCAGGTTTTCCATTCTCTTCTGGGCTTCTTCAGTTGACCAGTTGAGGGTTGCAACCTGGGCCTTGCTTGTCTGTCCGGAACGTACCACGAGCTTGCCGCTCTTGATGTACGGTTCGAGGATGGACATTGCGCCGCCGAAGAAGAAGTTGATGTTGTTGTCGTCAGGGGACCCGGTGAACAGCTCGATATAATACGGGCCGGGGGTGCTGTCGAGTTTCAGAGCATCACGGATGTAGGTTCCCTGGATGGTGCCAACCTTGAAGTTGTCGAAGGTTGCATAGTAGGTCACTGCATCACTGTTCATGATCAGGCGGTCATAGGCGATTACGGCGATATCCTTCTCCTTGGCCTGCTTCAGGACCTCGGTAAGAGCGGAACCGTCGATGGAGGCGATGACCAGGACCTTGCAGCCGGTGGTGATCATGTTCTCAAGCTGAGCAACCTGGGTCGGGATATCGTTGTCCCCTGCATACTGCAGGTCAACGCGGTATCCAGCGGCTTCCAGCTGGCTCTTCATGTTTGCTCCATCCTGATTCCAGCGCTGAAGGCTCTGGGTGGGCATCGAGACACCAATCTTGGCAACCGATGCGTCTTCCTTGGCACCTGCGGCGAAGAGCGTTGCTGACATGAGCAACACAATCATCAGTACACTTACACACTTTCTCATATACATCTCCTTTTTCTCTGGATTTTCTCCAGTGATTTGCAACAAGAGGGTGGAGGGGTATACGTAAAACAGAAGCAGATTCAGTAGGTAGAAGTA
>RZYT01000331.1 GCA_009930195.1 Spirochaetia bacterium
GCCGGATTCCAGTTCCCTGGTATCGAATTCATCAAGCGTCCGGGGATTCGGCGGGAAGTGTGCACCGGAAAGGTTTCTCCTTCGGTGTTTCTCGTTCCTTGCCGTCAGTTCGTTCTCGATGAGCAGGTTGAGGAACTCACGGTATGACAGTTTCTGTTCCTCGGCGGTGTTGATGAGCTCCGAGAGGACAGGGATGACATGCTTGAAGCCCACTCCGGTGAGGGATGCCTTGGTCTGAGCCATGGTTCGTTTTTCCATCAGACGCTCTCCCTTGCAGTCTCCTGCACCTTCTTCTGGAAGAGATCCTGATAGGTATCCGAGCCCCTGACCTGCACGCTTACGCCATTGGGCATCATGATAAATGAAGAATCCAGTCCCTCAGCTGCATACAACTCATCAGGGATGATGGATTCCTTCTGAAGCCCGCTGTAGATTGCCTGAAACAGGGAGAATCTGTAGCTGAACGTCTCGCAGCAACGAGCTAGCACCGATTCCAAAAAGGCTGACTCGGGATGTTGCTTTTCCAGCCAAGCAAGAATGGCACTCAGCTGTGGTTCCCGGTAGTGGGGGTTTTCCTTGCAGACCCCATTGAGGAAATGCAGCATGCTCGGGCTGGGATGTCTTAGCAGCAAGGTGGCCTTCACATCCACCCACTTGGTGGAAGGCATTCTCATATCGTCCTGATGGATGAAGGCTTTGTACTTCACCTCGGGCGGTGCAATCTGGTGCTGGCGTATGAGCAGTGTCCCTTGCTCATCGGAAAAGATGGACATGACGCCGCTCGCTATGCGGTAGTAAACATCCTTGAAACGGTAGGCGGGCGGCACTGAATACTTGTTCGTCTTGTAGGTGATGATGCGGTTCTTGTCAATGGAGACCGGTCCTGTCAGCATGGCCGAGCATCCATAGGTCGATGGGAGGTTCGGTCTCAAGGCCGACATCTCCTCCTCGAGGAACTGCTGCATCGGCAGCCTGTGGGTTGCATCATTGAGACGCATGGTGTTCTTCCTTCTGCACCAGTCAGCGATTCCTGCAATGAGTTTTTGGGCTGGCTGGTCCAGCCTTGAGCTGAAATAGTTCTTTTCTACGAAGCCCACCAGATTTTCCACAGATCCCTTGCTTTGGGGGTCGGCCTTGTGGAGGACCCTCAATTCGATGTCCTGCTCATGCAGAAATGCCTTGAAGTCCCTTGTCTCTATGATTTCCCCGAGGATTTCCTGAACCACCATGCAACTGTCCTGGTCGATGACAAGTTCCCTGGGCCTTCCCTTGATGTAGACAAAGAAGAGAAAGAGTGTCCGGCATGTTTCCACTGCATTGAACCGATGGTCCTGGGCCCGAACGAACAGAAGCCGGCTCCAACGCATCCTGATGCAGATGAAATGCACATGCTCGCCGCCGTTGATTTTCTGGACGCCATAGTCAAGCTGTATCTGCACTCCAGGGGGAGGCGGCTCGATGTAGTTGCAGAGCCTTGCATCGACGGGGGTGCTCTTGACCTGCCCGGTTTTTCTCAGATATGCACAATAGTTGCGAAGCGTCTGCTGGTTGCCTGGCAGTGATTGCCGCTTTCCCGTATCCACCAGGAGCTCTTCCAGCAGGTCGTACAACGAGCTTACCCTGAACTGCTTGTTGTTGCAGTTGGCTTGCAGGGTGCTGATGATGATTTCCCTGCATGCCGGATCGTCGAAGGCCTTGTCCTTCTGGTAGGGACTTGCCAACTGGCTTGCCGATGGTGCATCATCCATGTTGTAGTACTTGCGGATCGTCGGCGCTGACGGTGGCTTGAGATTCATGTTCCGCAGCACTTGTGCGATGTCCGACTGGGCTATGCCCTGCCGTTTCAGTTCGATGATTGTGTTCACTACTTCTGCCTGCTTCAGCAAAGTTGCCATTGGCGGCCTCCTTCTGGTGATAACGTATTGCTACCTATCACTATACTGGGAGTCGCCAATGCTTGGCCTAATTTATTCGGCCGGTTTACTGGCAGGGATTGGCTGTTATTGGGAAAACATTCCTACTGTAGACTAGAAAAACATCATTACTGCGCTTATGAAAAACATCGTTGTTGTGAGAGAGAAAGACATCCCTACCGTACTCCGGTAAAGACATCATACTGCTCACACTGAAGTGCGGTGGCTTCAGGCACATCGGACCAAGGAGTCTTCCTCCTGGACTTTGATCGTATGTTTTTCATGTGGTAGTCCTTTGCAAGAAGACAGAGGCCAGATAGGGACTACCACATCGCAACTATCCAGCCAACTGTCTTCACAAATTACAGCCACAGTATA
>RZYT01000064.1 GCA_009930195.1 Spirochaetia bacterium
CCAGCGGCCGCCTTGGTGCCAGTGATGGCGCCCTTGGTAATCTTTCCGAGCAGGGTGCCCCGCTTCAGAATGTCGTTCACCGCGTCGATTGCTACGGTCGCCCTCTCGGTGACAAGGCCACCAAGGTCACGAGTCACGAGCATCGAGGGAGACAAGTCTTTCTCTTCGTAAAATGCCATGGCTTCTTACTCCTTTTTGATTCCGGCAGCACTCAAAAATGCTGCGGATACGGTATCAGCATCAGACTCGATGCTGGCCTTGCGAGAATCCACCTCGATGGTTTTTGGATTCACCTCGTGCTGTGCGGACTCGTCAGCAAGCTCCTCAAGGGTCACGTTACCCTTCGGGGGCTCTGCGGTTTGCCCGCTCTGTGCGGCCTCAATCTGCTTGTCGAGAATTGCGGACTTGGCATCGGCAACGGAAGTACCGTCGGCAATGGCCTTGTCTACAACCTCGGCGGCACAAGCAAGCTGTCTGAGCTTGTTCAGCCCAGAAATGCGCTCACGCTCTGCCTCGGCTCCCAACCGCAGACCCTCGGCCTTCCCAGCTTCCATGCCAGCCAGTCGCCCCTCTTCGATGACCTTTGCGGCCAACTCAGGGTGCTGTGCTTTGAAAGCCTCGATGGTCAAAGTTTTCTCTTCTGCCATCTCTACACCTCCACCCTCTGTCGAAGAGGGCATGATTTTTTCGACGAACGATGCGAAGTCTGCAACAATCCCGTCCACCATCCCTCTCTCAAGGGCTTCGGCGGAGTGGAACATGAGGCCACGCCCGAACTTCTCGTATACGTCGTCAGAGGTAACACCCCTGTTGTTCGCTATTCGCCCAATGAACATCTTCTCGGCCTCGTTGAGACTCTTGAGAATCTGCTCCTTGCCCTCAGAACTCTTCGGGTCAAGGTTTTTCTTCTCGGCGTGCTCACTTCGGAATATGATTTCCTCAAGGCCGAGCTTCTGCATGTACTTGTCGTCGTTCAGATAGACGGTCATCACGCCGATCGAACCGATTCTCGTTGACTCGGTTGCGTAGATTTTCTGAGCCGACGTCGCAAGGGCGTAGGCCGCTGATGCGCACGCACCCTCACAATAGGCATAGACGGGCTTCACGCACCGCCCGATTGTCTCCATGAGCTCGAACAAGCCTGAGATGTCACCTCCAGGGGAGTTGATGTCAAAGGCAATCGCCTCAACATTGTCATCCTCTTCCAGACTCTCCACCTGTGCAGAGAGATAGTCATACGGGTAGGAGAACCATCCGTTCCCAAGCGGTGCGTCAATGGCGATTACGCCGAGGCGACCCTCGTTCACGACGGATGCCCCCGACCACTTGCTCTTTCTGCGCTCGATTGCGATGCCAGCCTTCTCGTTCGGGTCAAGCGACTTGCGTCTGTACTCCTTGTAGGTGGCTTCGGGCATGGCGATTACCTTATACTCACTCATCCTTCTCCTCCTCATTTGCGGGAGCGCCAAGGTTTGCCTCAGCCATTCTCTGCTCCTCTCCGAGCACCTTGATGTTCGTGTCGAAGTCGTTGCCGTACTTGCGGCTCTCGATTGTTTTGGTCGAAAGCTGGTTCTTGAGAAGCAGCTCGCTTGCGCGGGCGTTTATCATTGGGTTGATGTTCAGCACTACGGGGCCGTACCACTCTGCGCCAGTCCAAGCCTTCTGGAAGAACAAGCCCTTGTCAAACTTCGGGCAGTCAAGAAGTCCCTGCCTCACCAGAAGCTCCACAAACTGCTCGTAGACCGGCTGACAATACTTGGATGCAAACTCGGTGGTGAGAATCTTCCAGCCACGGGCGGCGTCTTGGATGGACGCTTGGGAAGCGGAATATGATGCGTTGAAACTCTTGATGAGAACTTCGTAGGGAATGCCTACCGACATGCCGATGAGCTTGAGGTTGGCTTCCATGAACTGCCAGAACTGCTCGACGGGCGATTTGGATTCGGGGAGGTTGGCTTTCTGCCCTGGACGCAGATTCCATATCGCTCCAGGGCCAAGGGTGATTTGGTCATCGACCTCATCTTCCTCAATCTGCGCACCAGCGGGATCCACATGGCTTATGGTGTTTCGGGAAGCCTCAACCAAAGAATCTATCGGGTTGCCATCGCCCAATTCATCGGCTTCTGCGGCTGTCTCGATGAAAATTGTCATGTAGGACTGGAGGATAGCCTTGACCAGTTCAGCCTCGCTGTAACGGCCAATCTGGATGATTTGCTCTGCCACACGGGTGAGAATCGATCGACCGCGAACCTGTCCAGGAACTACGGTTCCGACCGCTACGAGGTTGTACATCAGCCGCCTTGACTGGCCGCCGAACTTGGGAACCTCGATGTTCACGGTCTGCATGTCTCCGCCCGTTGCGGTTTCGATTCGGTATCCGGTTTCACGCCCGTTCGAGTCAAGGACTACGCCACCCGCGATTTTTGCATTGTCACTGAAGTTGGGGCTTTTCACGCTCTTGCCGCTGATGTTCTGTATCTGCGGAAGGTAAAGGCCGCCGACCCTCACAATCTTGATGCGCTGGAGCACGTCGCCGTTGCGGGCTGAGTCGATGAACGCCTCACGCTGGAGGCCGCCGAATGTCTGCTTGCCGTAGTGGTCGCACATGGAGGGCGTGGTTGACCAGATGTGCCACATCTCCTCGATGAGCCTCTGGTTCTGCACAATCTTTTCCTTCTGCACATCGCTGAGCAAAAGGGTGCGTACGACCGACTGCAATGCAAGACCGCTACCTATGGAGCCGTCCACCATTGAGTTGATGATTCCGCTGGCGATTGGGTTCTCGAAGTAGAGGCCGCTTGCCCTGTTCTGCGCCTCCTCAAGCTCCATGGAAACATTGAGGTTGGGGTTGGTCGGATAATTCGGGCGGTAATTCCGTGTCTGCGCATTCGTTCCGCGGACGTTGTAAATGGATTCAGCCACCTCACGGGCGGCCTTTCTCTGAAGTCCTTTCACTGGATTGAAATAGCTGACAACCTTATCGGGTAGCGTCTGCTTCATCTGCCTCTCCCGAACACTATCGTCCGTTGCTTGCCGAGGTTGGCAATCTTTCTCTCTAGGGTTGCTATCTTGTTGCTGTAGAAGGTGATTGACTCGCGAATCTGCGAGATGTGCGCAAAGGTGAGCGAACGCCTCATGTCCCCGTCGTCGAGGTCATAGGATTGCCCAGTGGTCGCAACGACTTCCTCAGCCGCTTCCCAAATGGCGAGCTTTGCCCTGTACTTTGCCAGCTTTTCCTCATCCGTCATGCCTGTATTTTCCCACAAAATGGGGCAAATTGATATGAGTAATCGAATTGAATACGCTACCTATGGCGTAGTAAAGAGTTACACCTTGGTAGGTACACCATATGTGGTGTATACTTATGTCGAGGTGAAGCACAGTGCCAAGAAAAGCTAAGAAGTATCTTGTCCATGACCTCTGCGACCTTACGCAAACCATCAAGGTTGGGCGGAAAAACCTTGAATCGTATCTTCGGTACGACCTAAGCATCCCCGTTGACAACAACCAGCTCGCCATGATTGCACAGCCGTCACCGATTGACGTTCTCGAACCGCTGTTCCACAGCAAGTCGGGACACCAAATCTACGCCGAGGAGTTGCTTGATGAGTGAGCTGATAACCCAAGCTGAGTTCGCACGGAGGGTGGGGGTAGACCGCTCACAGGTTACGCTCGCCGTCAAAAGTGGGCGGATCAAAAAAGCCAAGGGCACGAATCTCATCGACTTCGACACGGAATCAAAGAAGTGGGAATCCAACAGAAGCGACTCGCTTGCCGGAACGGGTACTGCGAATATCACGCGCAAGTCGGTGCCGAACATCGGTCGCAAGCGGTCGGTTCCGAGCGTCACCGAAGTGGAGACGCTTGACATCGACAAGCCAAGCTACGACGACATGGACGATGACGATGACGACTCAACCCTCACCGCACAAAAAGTCAGAAAGCTGAAGGCGGATGCCGAGCGGGTGGAACTGAAGCTCGCACAAGAGAAAGGCGACCTCATCTCCAAGGACGATGTTCTGAACGTATATTTCACCTTCCTCGTGGCAATAAAGAACTCCATCACAGCCGCACCAGACAGGATTGTCGGCGAGATACAGGCCGCACTCACCGCATTCAGGGATGAGCCGGACATGCTGAACACACGGGTCTACGAAATACTCAAGGCAGAGCACAACGCCATCCTCGACGAGGTGAAGGTGCGCCTTTCGACAGCCAAGGAAGAAGCTGAGAAAATCGCCAAGGCGCAGATGAAGAAAGGGCCGAGGAAGTAGGCATGGCGAAAAACAGAAAGCCTCAGACAGTGGTGCGCAAGAGCAAGAAGAATCGCGATTGGTTGTCCAAGCAGTTCCTCGAAGCGTTGCGCCCATCCCCGTTGCTGTCTGTTTCCGAGTATGCCGAGAAATTCCACATGCTGCCGTCATCCGCAGCGGAGCCAGGTCATTACAAGCTGAGCCGCACCCCATACGCCAAGGAAATACTCGACTGCATGGGGCCGGACAGCACCGCACGCAAGGTGGTGGCTTGGACTGGCACGCAAATATCAAAGACCGAGATTATCCTCTGCACCATCGACTACTACGTCACATCCATACCTTGCGCAATGCTCCTCGTGTCAAGCAACGACACCGAGGCGAAGAACATGGTCAAGCTCCGCATAGACCCCATGATCGAGGCTTCACCGCAACTCAAGGAACGCATTTCTGGCGTGAGCGGAAAGCGCTCCGGCGATACGGTCGGGCTGAAGGAGTTCCCTGGAGGATTCCTTGCACTCGGAAGCGGCGAGGCTCCAGCATCGCTCCGCTCCAAGCCATGCCGAATCGCCTTTGTAGACGAGTATGATTCCATGCCGGACAACTGCAAGGGAGAGGGCGACCCGCTCGACCTTGTTACCAGAAGGACGTCCACATTCAGCGGGCGCGAGAAGGTGTACGTGTCCTCTACGTGCATCAACGGGAACTCCAAGATAATCCGCGAATACAATCAGACGGATAAGCGTAAGCTGTTCGTTCCCTGCCCGTCGTGCGGACACATGCAACTCATTGAATGGTCGAGAATACGATACAAAAACAACGGCACGCACGTCACCGATGTGTGGATGGAGTGCGAGCATTGCAAGTTCCCAATCCGCAACCACCACAAGACAAAGATGCTTGCAAATGGGAAGTGGATAGCCACCAACCCGAAACCTACAGACCCTACCGCAGTCGGGTTCTGGATGAGCGGACTCTATTCTCCCGTCGGCTGGCAGAGTTGGGAGCAATGCGTGTCAATCTACCTCAAGGCGGTGGACAGCGGCGACCCAAACATGATTACCTCGTTCTACAACACCGTCCTTGCGGAACAGTACACCGAGGGTGCGGCAAGGCCAGACTATGAAATCCTGTTCGAGAGGGCGCAGAACAGCGACTACGACACAACCACCATCGAGGACTGCATACCCAACCAGAACATCCCGAATGACGTGCTTGTGCTCACCAGCGGCGCAGACGTACAGGACGACCGCATCGAGTGTGAAGTGGTAGGCTGGGGGAGGAACGGGAGGTCGAAATCCGTCAACTATTTCGTGTTCTACTGCGACAAGGACACCTTCACCTCAGACCCGAACAACCCTGTCTGGGAGCGATACCGTGATGTTGTCATCAACGGGACGTACATCCGCCAAGACGGTCGCAGACTCGTCACGCAAGCCAATGCGATGGACAGAGGGCACAACTCCCACTCGGTCAACGCGCTGTGGTATCGCACAAACAGCCCACGGTTCTTCATCGTCAGAGGAAACGGCATCCAAGTGTCGGAGCTGTCGATGGAAAAACAGGACAAGGGCGGCAACTCCAAGCGGAACAACGAGTGGCACGGCTCGAAATTCAGATTCTACGATGTCGGAGTATCGACGATAAAGGCAACCGTCTACGAACGGCTCATGATTCGCCAGCACATCAGAGACGGCAAGACGGACACGAACACGCCTTTCTACTGCATGTTCCCCGCCAACTATCCAGAGCATTACTTCAAGATGCTTACCGCAGAAGAGTTCATCAACGATGGGAAACGCGGCAAGTGGATCAAAAAGCAAGACAGGAACGAGGCTCTCGACTGCCGTGTCTATGCCACCGCCATGTGGTACAAGCTGGAAATGTACCGCCTTGAGCCTCATCAGTACGATGAGCTTGAGCGTGCGGTTCTCTCGCAAGACCCATTGCAAAAAGGCCGCACCGCCTCCAAACAGAGAACGGCACGGCTCGTATCGAAAGGAATCAGACTTTAACAACCCATCATCGGGCTACCTCCCCACCTCGCTCTCTCCGACCGTGCACACAGTCTGGCCGTCACTCAACCACAAGATGGAGCTGTAATGCCCCACCACGAACCATTCCTTGCCAGCGAAAACAACCACCCTCAGAAACTCTGGATGCGCCTTGCGTATCCCTCTCAAGCTAAGTCCCATCTGTAAACTCCTCAAATTTGCCCGCATTTGCGGTTTCCTCGCACCAGAATCAACGCACAGCCAAAAGTCAAGTAAACTACCACCTATGGAGTTTGCTTCGATTCTGAAGCGTTTATGACGCTATCAGTAGCGTTTGCCATGCTTGTACGGTCTACTCCTGTTGTACCGCATCTTGAGGGCTATGTGCTTCTCAAGATCTACGCCCATGTTTTTCGCAAGGCACTCAACACTCCAAATCGCCCAGAGGTACTGCTTCGATGATACGAATTGGGTCAGCCCGCGGAGGTCGTTGTAGAGGTCTGCCATGCCGTTCGACTTGAAACCGTCCATGTAAGCTGTGTTGCTGAAGGCCATGAGGTCGAGAATCCTGATTGCTATGTCGGCAATCTCATCCTCGAAGGTGTCCTTGACGTGGAAGCTGAAAAACAAGCCGAACGCATTATCGGACAACGCTTCCATGATGCTGATGTTCTCAGGGTTCATCTGTGCATGGAGGTTGTTGCGGTCTGCCTCCATCGCCTCGCCAATCTCGCTGACAATGAGCATTACGGCACGGTCAATGTTCACATCATCCCAAAAACCGTGCTCCACGGCATTCTTGTGGATTTGCGCCATCAGCTCATTTGCGTTCGTCATCAGCCACCTCCTCGGTCGCACGATGGTCGTCCACCTTGACCGCCCTGCTCGCAGTCTGCGCCTTTCTCAGCCTCGCCAGCAATCGGTCGTTGTTTTTCTGCCGTGCGATACTGCGCATCTGCGCCTGTCTCTCCATCTCGGCCACATACTTGTCTTGGCGAAGCTCGTCAAGCTCCCTCGCAGACTTTCCCTTGCGCTCTTGCTCTGGGATGTCCACGAATCGCCAGGGCGGGATTATCCCATGCCGTGCCTCGCTCCGCTTCTCTTGCCGATACTCCCTCGCAACCCTGTCAATGAACCCATGCTTATGCCTTTTCACTTCTTGTCTCCTTTCTTGCCCTTTTTGCTCGGCTTCACATATCGCAACACATACTCGCCGTTCCCTTCGGGGTGGGTGAGCAGATATTCCACTTCTGCAAGCGTAAGGCGGGTGTTGGTCGTTATCACACCTATCGAACGGCTCAGAGCCACACGCTCACCGTCCTTGAACACGCCGATCGGGTGATTGAACTCCTTTGAGCCGTACCAGGCCAGATAGAAACCGCCGCGGACGGTATGGTGGGAGCGGACGTAGCTAATGACGCTCTTTGGGGTGATGCCCAACACCTTGCCCATATCCTCGATACTCTCCGTCCAGCCGAAACACTCATGGTTGCGCACCAACTTCACGCCTTGCTTGTTTTTTTGGATTACATCGAATGGGTCATGGAGGAGATGCTTGAACCTCTCGTCGAATTGGGGGAGGGCGCCAATCTCGGAGAACCGCTTCTTTGCAGCGCTGATGACTGTCCCGACATCAAATCCTGCGACACCGCATATGGCTTGGAAAACCTCACTCTCTGCGTCAAAGAACGCCACATCGTTGTCCTCAAAGGCACGATCAAGAGTCAGCCTTGCGATAAACCGATAACACTTCTTCACTTGGTCATCAACGTCCAATTTCACACCCCTCCATCAGAATCTCCATGCCCAACTCGTGGGCAAGCCAATGCTCCAAGCAAGCCCCTTGGCTATGCCTCCACCCCTTGAGCATGTACAAGGCCTCGCACGTGACCAGAAGGCCGATGTCGATTTTCATACACTCAACCCAAGAGCAATCAAGTCCGAGTGATGCTGGGTTGACCACCTCGTAGCCAGCTTCCTTCAGTACGGCCTCAGCCTTGTCGAACGCCTTCTTGTTGTAATTTTCGTAGCCTGTCATCGGGCCGGATAGATAGATTTTCACCACTCCTCCTTGGGAAATTCCTTGCCCCTGTAGCTAGGCCAATCCATGAAAGCCACCACGCCATCCTCGGCGATGCGCTCAAACGAACTCTTGCCGACTATCTCCATCACATCATCCTTGGAGGCGTTCGAGATGAGCACGGTCGGGCGTTTGGTCATGTACCGGCCGTTAACAATCTTGAAGATGTTCAAAAACTCGGTCGTTGATCCGTAGGACTTATCCATCTCGTCGATGACCAGATAGTCGTAGCCGATGTACTTGTCCACAATCCTTGCCGTCGGGATGTTCTCGCTGAACCCCTGCTTTATCTCGTCGATGATGTCGGTCAGAGAGGCATACACGGCTTCCTTGTCCTGAAGTATCTGGTTCCTCATCGAGGCGTAGGCAAGATGGGTCTTTCCGGTTCCGTTGTTGCCGTACATCACCACAGGCAACCCTCTGCGCAGACACTCGACGAGCCTGCCTTGTGCTGCTTTTTGTGCATCGGTGCCGTAGAACCGATACCCCTCGAATGCCGCATCCCTGTAACGCTCGGGGAAATGGGAGATGCGAAGCTCTGCGAGGGTGATGGTCACTGGTGCAACGGTCGCAGGAGTGCCGTCCTCTGGTGTTGGATTCTCTTGGTACTTGAGCTTCAACTCGTCAATCATGCTTCTGAAATCAGTTCTTGAATCCATGCGATACCTCACAAGCTGTTGTAATCGTCGGGTGACGTCTGTAGCGACCCGCTTTCGGTGGAGACACGGCCGATTGACTTCTGGCGGCCGTATGTTGGTCGATTCCCCCTCTTGTCGTTCTCACGTGAGAGCCAGTTGTTGGCAAACCGCAAGACGTCCTTCTTCATGTTCTTTGGATTGGCTACGAGCCATGCCTTCATCTTCTTCAGCTCGGCCATGATGTCTGAAACACCTGGGTAAGCCTCGACGAATGTGTTGTAATGCTTATCGGTGATTGCGAACTCTTTTCCTCCGAGGATAGGCAATGAAATAAGCACTTCAACGGGTGGTTCGTCGGCTTCGATGCTTGAGCTTTGCGAAAGCTCGGAGACACTATCTTTAGGAGATGGAGATGGAGATGGAGATGGAGATGGAGATGGAGACGGAGCATTGCTTTTCGCTTGCTGTTTGCTTGCTATTTGTATGCCATTGGCATCCAATCTGCTTGCTGATTGTTTGCTATAGTCTCTCTTCATAGCATTTTGCCTTGCAATTTGGGAACGATCCTCGAAGCCGTAAATCCAAGGCTGGTTTATATCCCAATCATGTATGACGTATAGATTTCCCTTCTTTTCAAGGAACCCTATTTTTGCATCAAGCATTGCCTCAACCAGCTTGCCTTGCTCGCCAGTCCATCCGGTTATATCTTCAATGTCTATCGCATCACAATTCTTGAGCTCGCCACGCTTGTATATCTTTGCGGCAATGCTGAAGAGCTTCATGAGACAGTAAAAACCCTCATGTCCAGTCATTCGTATGAGTCGCTTTGTTTTTGGATGATCCACAAAGTCAACATCTATTCGCATATCCTGTTTAGCCATTGCTTTCCTCTCTGCACTTGAAAACGAGTGATGCTGAATGTAACTCAGCCATTCACCCTCGCCCCTTCGCTCGGCTTGTAGATGATTGCGCTCACCTTGAACAAGCCAACCCGAACGTACTTGCTGTGCTGGCCGTGCATGGTGCTCTCAATGCAGAACAAGTCCTTCTTCTCGCGGAATCTGCGCATG
This sequence comes from Spirochaetia bacterium, assembly GCA_009930195.1. Lineage (GTDB taxonomy): Bacteria > Spirochaetota > Spirochaetia > Sphaerochaetales > Sphaerochaetaceae > Sphaerochaeta. The sequence continues at coordinate 10,036 of RZYT01000064.1, forward strand.
ATGGTGTTGCCGCTGGGGTACTCGTCTGACTTATTCATAAAAAGGATCCTTCGCACCTCACGCTCGACCGCAGCGCCAGTCCTCTCCAAGCCGAGAGGCCAATTCTTGAGCATGTAAACCACCGCATCGCAAGTTGTCATTTTCTTTTCAGCCATTGCAATACCTCCGTCCAAGGGACAAAAACACATGCTGTGAATGTGATTATCAGAACGACAAACATTCCCAAGAACCCGTAATTCGCCGTGAAGTTGATAAGCCAGAGATTCCAGAGAATCGCAAGTACGGCAATTCCCACGGATTTTGCCAATTTGGTCATGACTCCTCCTAGAAGGAACATTGCTCTATGTTGACGCAGATGTTCCTAGGCACGCACTCAAGGGTGAGGAACACCCCCAGTGCGTTGTAGGTGATTCCAACCACCTTGTAGTGGTGGTGTTTATAAGCCACAATAGTCCACAAAAGATGGTTGTAGTTTTTCATATCAGTCCTAGAACGGAATCCTATCGTCACTGAAGTTGCTCATGCTCGGCTCAGATTCCAACGCTTGCGGTGCCGCCTGTCTTGGTTGCTCATCAGACTTGCTCCCAAGCAAGGTCAGTGAGTTGACCATCACCTCGACACGGCTTCGGCTCTGCCCATCCTGTTCCCAACGGCTCTGCACCAGACTGCCGTTGATCGCCACCTGTTGGCCTTTGTTGAGGAACTGGTGCACCCCCTCGGCCGACTTCCCGAAGAGCGAGCAGTCGAAGAACGATGCCTCGTCCACCCACTGGTCGACCTTCTTGGTTCTCCTGTTCACAGCGATGCTGAACTTTGCAATCGCCATGCCGCCGTTGGTGTACCGAAGCTC
>RZYT01000332.1 GCA_009930195.1 Spirochaetia bacterium
TATCATAGTGCGCAACCGCAGCAAGGAGATGCACTGCCAAGAGTGCCTCAGGATTACGGTGGGCAGCAGGGCAGAGAATGACAAGCTGCTGGCAGCACTTGCTGCCTACGAGGAGTGTTAAGATGCGCAAGAAGGTACTCTTTTTGGATCGCGATGGCATCATCGTCGAGGAGGATCAGGTCGATAGCCTCGAAAAGGTGAAGTATATCCCCGGCGTTTTCGGTGCTCTCTCCCGTCTGTGTCAGTCAGGCCAGTTCCATGTTGCGATGGTGAGCAATCAGGATGGGGTGGGTACTCCCTCTTTTCCCCAAGAATCGTTTGAGATTCCCCACCAGCGGATCATGCAGACTCTGGCAGGGGAAGGCATCCTGTTTGATGATGTCCATATAGACCTTTCGCTTCCCGAGGACAACTGTCCGGGACGCAAGCCCGGAATCGGGATGCTGGGTGAGTACCAGACTGATGCCTATGATCTTGAGCACTCGGTCATGATCGGTGATCGCCTTACCGATGTCCAGCTTGCCTACAATCTTGGATGCAAGGCCATCTGGTTTGCTGATTCCAGTCGCAGCAGTGAGCTGGGAGCTGAGCTTGCACCGGTATGCATCCTGGTCAGCGACAACTGGGCACAGATCGCCTCCTTCCTGCTTGATGAGAGCAACCTCGCTCCCCGGACAACCACACTCAAGCGCCAGACCAAGGAGACGGACATCACCCTTTCGCTCAATCTTGACGGAGGTGGCATGGGAAACATGGAGACCCATCTTCCCTTTTTTGACCACATGCTTGAGCAGATACTCCGCCACAGCGGATGCGATATCTCCCTCCATGCCCACGGGGACCTGGTGGTTGATGAGCACCACACCGTGGAGGATGTGGGGCTTGCCCTGGGTGCAGCGTTTTTGGAGGCGCTTGGGGACAAGCGGGGTATCAACCGGTACGGCCATGAGATCCTTCCGATGGATGAGGTGCTCGCCCAGGTCGCCCTTGACTTTTCCGGCCGCCCGTACCTGCAGTGGAATGTCTCCATCTCCCGTGAATATGTAGGAAGCTTTCCCACTGAATTGGTGGAGCACTTCTTCAAGTCGTTCAGTGACAGTGCAAAGTGCAATCTCTCGGTTACGGTAAGTAGTGGCAACGGCCATCACCAGATAGAGGCTATTTTCAAGGCGTTCGCCCGCGCCCTGCGCTCTGCTGTCCATCGCAATCCGTACTCGGATGCGCTGCCGTCAACCAAGGGGGTGCTATGAGAATAGCCATGGTCAAGTACAATGCGGGCAATACCCGTTCGGTACTGTGCAGTCTCAATCGCCTAGGCTACGAGGCGGAAGTTACCGACGACCCAAAGTTGCTCCGTAGTGCCGACAAGGTGATTTTTCCTGGGGTTGGGGAAGCCTCCACAGCCATGGCCTATCTGAGGGAGAAAGGTCTGGATGAGGTGCTCGTTCACCTTGAACAGCCGTTCCTGGGAATCTGTTTGGGAATGCAGCTGATGTGCTCCTTCAGCGAGGAGCACAATACCACCACCTTGGGCATATTTGATGTGCCGGTGCGCAAGTTTGTCCTTCCTCCTGCATACAAGGTTCCCCACATGGGGTGGAACACCCTCTCCCGCAGTGAGGACCCGTTTTTCTCGCATCTGGAAGGGGAGAGCTGGTGCTATTTCGTGCACAGCTACTATGTGGAGGTGGGCCCTTCCACCATAGCCACCACAACCTATGGCCCGCTCTCTTTTACCGCTGTCCTTCACAAGGACAACTTCTATGGGTGCCAGTTTCATCCTGAGAAGAGTGCAGAGGTGGGTGCAACCTTGCTCAAGACGTTTGTGGAGGAGCTCTGATGGACCTGATACCAGCCATTGATGTCATTGCAGGGGAAGCTGTTCGATTGAGCCAAGGCGCCTATGATTCGAAGAAGGTCTATGCCTCCGATCCTCTGGAGATTGCCAAACAGTTTGAGGATCATCAGATCAAGCGCCTGCACCTGGTGGATCTGGATGGGGCTAAGGGCAAGGGCATCGTCAATCTGCGCGTCTTGGAGCGCATTGCCACCCATACCTCCCTGGTCATTGACTTCGGGGGAGGCATCAAGCACACAAATGACCTGAAGGCCGCCTTCGAGAGCGGTGCGAGCATGGTGACCTGTGGTTCGATTGCGGCCAAGGACCCCGATCTTGTCCACACCTGGATTGAGACCTACGGAGCAAAACGGCTTATCCTCGGTGCCGATGCCCGCGATGGTCTGATCAGGACCAACGGCTGGATTGAGGAAAGCTC
>RZYT01000065.1 GCA_009930195.1 Spirochaetia bacterium
ATTCTGAAGAAGATGCTTGCCGAGGGCAAGAGTGCCATCTTCATTACCCATAAGATGGATGAGGTCATGGAGTTCAGCCATACCGTCCAAGTCCTCAGAAGGGGAAAGAGTGTCTCGAGCTGTCCGACCAATACCATCAAGCGTGTACAGGATCTGGCCAACATGATGGTAGGGCGAGACATCCTCTTCTCTCTTGATCGCGGCCCATATAAGCCCACTGATGTAAAGATTGAGGCCAAAAACCTTACGGTTCTCCCCATTGGCGGTGGAAAACCCGTACTTGACAATGTCACCTTCTCCATCCGTGGCGGCGAAATTTTTGGCATAGCAGGCGTAGCCGGCAACGGGCAGCAACAGCTTACCGAAGCTCTGACAGGACTTTTGAGAGTTGACAGCGGGAATATTCTGCTCAATGGCAAGGACATGACGAACAAGACCCCGCTGCAGGTCATCAAAAGCGGAGTCAGTCACATACCTGCTGACCGGGGCAGGATGGGTGTGGTTGGGGACATGAGTGTCGGAGACAACCTTTCCATGAAGAAGTACCGCACCCAGGAGCTCTCCTCCCACAGCGTCATCAAGCGCAACTGGGTACGAAAGTTCGCAGACCACCTGATCGATGTGTTTACCATCAAGACGCCCAGCCAGGACACTTCCGTGAAATTCCTCAGTGGCGGTAATATCCAGAAGACAATTCTTGCCCGTGAGATCGACTCATGCGGAGGCATTCTCATTGCAGTCTATCCGTCCCGTGGCCTTGACGTAGGGGCTACCGAAGCGGTACGGCAGAACCTGATCAAGCAGCGGGATAAAGGCAATGCAGTGCTGCTGGTCAGTGAGGAGCTTGAGGAACTGCTGATGGTGGCAGACAAGATTGCCGTCATGTTTGAGGGAAGAATCATGGACATTGTTGATGCCGACAAAGCATCCACCGAACGGTTGGGAATGCTGATGGCTGGTGTTGAAAGGGAGGAAGTATGAGACTTGGATTGGAAAAACGAGACTATCGTTCCAAACGAATGACGGTGCTCGTACCGATAATCAGCCTTTTGATCTCCTTCCTGTTGGGAGCCATTGTCTTGGGCATCTCCAACGCAAATCCCCTGCAAACCTATGGAGCAATGCTCAAGGGAGCATTTGGAAGCCAGACCAAGATCCAGTATACGATTGCCAAGGCGATTCCCCTGTTGCTGTGCGGCCTTGCAGTAGGTATTGCATTCCGCCTCAAGTTCTGGAACATCGGTGCGGAAGGCCAATACGTAGCAGGTGTCATCGGCATTACCTGGGTCATGCAGTTCTGGACCTTTCTGCCAGAGATGCTCCTGCTTCCGGTAGGCATGCTGGTAGGTATTCTCTGCGGTGCATTCTGGGGAGGAATCCCCGGGGCCCTGAAAGCCCAATGGAGTGTTGACGAGACACTCAGCACACTCATGATGAACTACATCATCATCGGGTATGCAGAATACCTGTACATCAACGCTTGGAAGGCTCCCAGAGGCAATATGGGTACGGTTCTGTATCCGCAAGCCGCTTGGCTTCCCAGAATCTGGGGACGGGTGCACAGCGGCATCTATTTTGCCCTGATTCTGGTGGTAATCCTCTGGTTCGTTCTCTACAAGACCCGCTGGGGATTTGAGCTGAACATGATCGGAAAGAACCGAAGGGCCGCACAGTGCCAGGGTGTCTCGATCAAACGGAACATCATCCTTGCCATGATCGTCAGCGGCGGCATCGCCGGTCTTGCGGGTGTCATCGACTCCGCAGCAGTGACGCACCAGCTTACCAAGGGCGTGAACTCCGGCTATGGATTCACCGGCATCATCATTGCCTGGATGAGCGGCTTGAACCCCTTTGTTTCCATCGTGGTTGCCCTCATCATGGCAGCCTTGGAGACAGGATCCGATGCACTTCAGCTTATGAAACTTCCTGCAGCCATGGGAGAGGTCATGCAAGGCCTCATCCTCATTCCCCTGCTTGCAGGCAGTATCTTCACCGAGTACAAGTTGGTTGTTCATTCCAATCACAAGGAGGCTACCGTATGAATTTTCTTGATTTCATAACCAGACTGCTGGCAGCCACGCTGGCGATGGGAACCTCCCTGACCTATGCAACCCTTGGAGAGGTGTACACCGAAAAAACAGGAATCCTGAATCTTGGTATGGAAGGCACCATGCTCATGGGAGCCTTGGCTGGCTTTGCCACCGCCTTCAATACCGGGAACCTGTTGCTTGCGTTGCTGATATCCATGCTGGTGGGAGCCCTCCTTTCTTTGATCCATGCCTTCCTGTGCATCACAATGCGGGCCAACCAAGTGGTGGCCGGACTTGCCATCACCATGTTCGGTACCGGTCTGGCCAACTTCCTCGGACAGAGACTTGGCCCTGCAACCAACAATTTCAACCTTACCGGTATGAACCTCACCAACAAGTTCAGCAATATCGCCATACCTGGACTGAGCCAGATTCCGATCATCGGAGCACTCTTCGATGTGAGCCTTCTGACCTATGCACTCTATCTCATCCTCCCCTTCTCTTGGTTCTTTATGTACAAGACCAAGCATGGGATGGTGGTTCGTGCAGTGGGGGAAAACCCTAGGACGGCAGCTGCCATGGGCATCTCCGTTTCGAAGATCAGATATCTGTATACTCTCATCGGAGGGATGTTTGCAGGTCTGGGCGGAGCATGTCTCTCGTTGAGCTTCATTCCCAGCTGGAATGAGGGTATGACAGGCGGCAAGGGCTGGATTGTAATCGCCCTGGTAATTTTCTCCACCTGGAACCCCGGGCGAGTGGTCATCGGAACACTGGTGTTCGGAGGCATCACCAGCTTGCAGTTCAGCTTGCAGGCCGCAGGAATGAAGATGGTCATCCCCTCCCAGTTCCTAGGCTTCTCCCCCTATCTCATCACCTTGGTCGTGCTCACTGCCATGACAATCATCAATCAGAAGAAAAAGGGCTCGTTTGCCTCTCCTTCTGCATTGGGTGTGGCATTTGCCATCGACGACAAGTAGCAAAAATGGGAGCTTTCTGCTCCCAGTATCAATTCATCGGAACACCACGCCCAAGAAAGCGTGGTGTTTCTGTATGAACCGCCCATCTTCTTGCAACCCACCACCCATCCTTTGTAGGATGAGGTCATGAAAAAAACCAATGCCATGCGTATCCTGGAAAGTATGGGGATCGCATTCGAGGTAATCAGCTATACCTGGGATGAGGAACATCTGGATGCAGTGCATGCCAGCATGACTGCGGGGCTCTCCCCCCAGCAGGTGTACAAGACGATTGTCATGCAGGATAGCGACAACCAGGTCTTTGTTTTCTGCCTCCCCGCCGAATTCTCCGTGAGCCTCAAGAAAGCTAGGGAACTGACCCAGAGCAAAGACTTGGAATTGATCAAGCTGGATACCCTCCAGTCAATCACCGGCTATATCAGAGGCGGTTGTTCTCCTTTGGGGATGAAGCGGCACTTCCCCACGTTCGTTGAGGAAGTGGCCCAACTCGAAGAATTCATCTACGTGAGCGCTGGACAACGGGGACTTCAGCTGAAAATCCAACCACAAGACTTGGTCGTTGCCGCCCAAGCCCAGTTTGCCGACTTCACCTAAACATGCCGATTATGGCTGGTGAAGTAGCGTCTGACCCTTCTGGAGACGGAAACACTGACCAAAAAGAGGAAAATGATGAGACCGGAGAGCAGAAGACTGTCAGACCATCGCAGGATATACAGCCCTCTCTGATACTTGCTGAGAAACAGGTCGAATGCCGTGGCACTGAAAAACAGCACAACCAGCGTTCCCAACACGATGTCTGCAAGGGGAACGGTTTTATTGTGCCTTTTGCTGAACCAAAAGAGAAAGAGTGAGCAGAGAAGAACCAACACCAGCAACGACGGCAGCGCAACAGGAACGAACCACGTCAAGGAACCGGAGAACACCAGATTGAGTAGGGCCAGATAGGCAAGCGTGGCGCCAACCATAAGGGATGCGTTGCGTCGGGGAGCTTTTCTCATTCGCGCAGGGGTTGGGAAAATGACATACATCCACAGAAGGGCAAGACCGGGGCTCGCTGCCAAGGACCAGGAAAGGGTGAGATCGGCAGCATCGATGCCGAGCAAATAGAGCGCGACAAGAAGGAACTGGATGCTTGCCTGTCTGCTGAAAGTCGGTTTGTTGCTGAATGCAAGAATCAGGGAAAGGGTTGCCATAGCAATGCTGAAAAGCGGAATGAAGCTGTAGGCAAGGTTCCCCGACAAGATCATTGACAGAGCCACTGTGAGCTCACTGACCACAGCGAGAGAGAGGATGAGTTCAATCACCCCCTTGCGTGTCTTGGTGATGCCACCCATGCCTGCAGGAGGCAACGGTTGTGCAAACAACGGCTCGGATGGCTGTTCCTGCACACCATCGGGCAGATGTACTTCCGTATTGCAGAGAGGGCAACGTTTGCTCCCCTCCTCCAATTTGACTCCACATTGAACGCAATAGGCCATAGTTGCTCCTACCTGTCAGTATTTCTGTTGGTCGACAGCGTAACCGGTATGCCATCCTCAACCAGGAAGGTACAGAACAGTCGCTCCAATTCCGTATCTTCGTTGAAGAAGCTGGTGAAGTTGATCACCAGTGTATCCAGATATCCGATTACCGCAATGGCAACCTTGTTGAGAAGCCCGGGGCTGAGATGGAAATCAATGCGGCTGACGCTGTCTGCAAGTTCAGGAGGCAAAGCCATCTGCCCAATGTTTGATATCACTCCGGAATATTGGTCATCTCCCAGGAAATCAGAGAGCAGTTTGAACAAAGGGTTTTTCAGGGCATTGGGGGCAAAGCGAATCAAGGGAGTTCTTTCCCCCATGACGTTCCGTTTGATCTGGCTGAGCAAACGCTTGCGGTCCTGGGAGAGAGCCATCTGCAGATGCACTTCCTTGGCAACCTCGTCAAACGTGTAGGAACCAAGAGCCGGCTCGATGCCAATGACAGCAAACAAGGTGAAGTTTCGCATCGTGTCATAGCCGAAGATTTTTCGCAGATTCATGGGGACCGACAGCCTGATGGGTTTCCTGTTCTTCTGCTTGGGGACTTCCTGCATCTGCAACTGCTGCAGGGAGTTGAGAAACACTGATGAGAGGTATTCGCCGATGGTGATCCCTCTCGCTTTCGCCCTCTCCTTGATCTGCGCCGTCTTGACGGTGGCGCTTATCACCTTCACCCGGTCATCGAAGCTTCCGGTTCCTTTCCTGTGATACGCCTTGCTGATCTTGGGAAAGGAAGGGAGTGTCTTGTCATAAAGGTGCTGGAAGGGATCACTGAACTCCTGTTTTGTGGGTTTCTGTTCAAAATCCAAGCCGCCGGGGAAGGAGAAATTGGCAATGCCCGCGTGGTGACAGTACCGCTGTACCAGCAGTTTCAAGTATGCTAGGGCTCCTGAGCCGTCGGTGAGGGCATGGAAACACTCAACCCCGATGCGATGGGAGCTGTACACCACCCGCAGCAGGTACGAGTTGTTCTCCTTGAAAAAAAACCTGCCGCTGGGATAGGGCCCCTCCGGGTGGATAACCATCTCTTTGGTGTTGGGAGAGAGAAAGTACCAAAAAAAACCTTTGTGCAAGCTGACCTTTGCATAAGAACATCGTGTCATGAGATCATGTGCCGCCTGCTCAAGGATTTCCGGCCGAATGGTCTGCACAAGGTCCAAGGAGATACGGAATGTGTTCGCATTGAACACCGCTTCGGTAGGGGGATAGATCAAAGCTGAGTTGTCAAGTGCAATGAAGCCTTCCGGGGCAGTGTTCTGTACTCGCATCATCATCTCTCCGCTGCAGGAGTCCCCCGTTTGTAGAACGGGGTTCGAACCAACATGGCCCGCTTCCGCTGACCGTGGATTTCCACTTCCAGCACATCGCCGAATTTCAGGGCGGGGCTGCGCTCGATCAGGACATAGGCACAGAAGATACCCAAGCTGGGGCTCTTGTTTCCGCTGGTGACAAACCCAATCTGTTTCTCACCAAGAAATACGGGATACCCGCTGCGGGGAACGGCCTTGTCCAGCATCTCAATACCCCGTAAGGTACGGGGAATACCCGTTTGTTGTTGCTCAAGCAGTGCTTCTTTCCCGCAAAAGTCCTTTTCCTCAAGCTTGACAAACACACCGAGGTTGGCTTCCAGGGGAGTAATGGAATCGCTGATCTCATGCCCGTACAACGGGAGCTTTGCCTCCATGCGGAGCGTATCCCTGCTGCCCAGTCCACAGGGGATCAAACCAAAGTCTTTGCCTGCTTCCAGAAGCGTATTCCACAGAAGCGGGCCATCATCACTGGCACAGTACAGTTCAAAGCCATCCTCACCGGTATATCCGGTCCTGCTGACAAGAGCCATTACCTCACCCACTTCGCACTGGCTGCGGAAGGTAAAGCTCTTGATCTGATCGCAGTCACCGACCAACGTGGAGAGAATCTGGACGGAAAGGGGGCCTTGCAAGGCAAGTTGTACGGTGGAAGCGGAAAGATCAATCACGGGTGGACAGCTGTCAGCTTTGGGATTGTCTTTCATGATCCAAGCAAGATCTTTCTCGGTGTTGGATGCATTCATCACCACCAGAAAGGAGATGTCGGACCGACGATAGATGAGCAAGTCATCAACTACGGTTCCGTTGGGGTAGCACATCATGGTGTATCGGCACTGCCCCACCTGCATGTCACCGATGGTGTTCGTGCAGAGATAGTCAAGATAGCTTGCGGCTTCTTCCCCACTGACCATGCACTCTCCCATATGGGAGACGTCGAACAACCCTGCACGGGTGCGTACGGCCTCATGTTCGGCAAGAATTCCCGTTTCAAATTGAACAGGCAACTCCCATCCCCCGAAATCGATGAGCTTGACTCCAGGATAGGCGTTGTAGCACTCGTACAAAGGTGTTCGTTTCATGATTCTCCCTTCTTATGCGAGTGCAATCATCTCGATCTCAACTGCGACATCCTTGGGAAGCTTTGCTACTTGGACAGCAGAGCGGGCAGGAAGGACACCCTCTCCAAAATAGGAAGCATAGACCTGATTCACAGCACCAAAGTCGTCCATGTTCTTCAGAAACACGGTAGCCTTGACAACCTTTGAGAGATCGGTGCCTGCTTCGGTCAGGACAGCCTTGATATTCTCGAATACCTGCTTTGCCTGGTTCGCTGCATCTCCGCCCACCAGCTCTCCTGTGGAAGGATCTACCGGGAGCTGTCCGCTGGTAAATACGAACGGTCCGGCAATGATTGCCTGGCTATAGGGGCCGATGGCCGCGGGGGCCTTGTCAGTATTGACTTGTGTCTTTTTCAATTGAAACATCATATTGTATATCTCCTCTTCCACCTAGAATACCCTCTCAAAGATACTCTTGCAAGGGAGAGAAGTCCGTTGTAAGGTTCTGTTATGCAGATGATGATAGTGTACGGAAGCCCGAAAAAGACTGGAAATAGTGCAACCTTGGCAAGGGAGTTCAGCAAAGAAGCTTGCAAGCAGTATGCATGCAACGAAATCTACCTTCAGGACCTCACGATTGGACCATGCAGGGCATGCAATTGGTGCAAAACGCACCAAGGATGCCTGATTGAAGATGATATGAACAACCTTTGCACACTCGTCAAAGGTGCAGATGCAATCCTGCTTGCAACCCCCGTGTATTGGTGGGGAGTATCAGCACAGATGAAACTTTTCATCGACCGGCTCTACCAGCTGAAACTTGGGGATTTTGCCAACAAGAAGCTCTACGTGATTGCAACGGGTGAAGATTCACTTGACGGTGTCCAATATCGTCTCATACGAGAACAGTTCGAAGCGATTTGCGAGTACACTTCCATGGAGTTTGCAGGATATCTTCCCGTTTGTGCTGACGACAATCATCCGGTGCAAGAGCAGGATGATGCCCTTGCATCGGCTCGAGAGCTCATCAGAGCAGAGTGAGCAACTCCTCAGCACTGCCGACCATCGCAAGCATGGACTCTTGCTTGGGTGAATTTTTGGGGAAACCAAAGCCATAGTCAACCGCGATGAAGGCTATGCCAGCCTCTGCAGCACCTTTCTGGTCGTGGATGGTATCCCCGATCAGAACAGCATCCTCAGCACGCACATTGAGATCGTTCAATACCAATCGGATGATGTCTGCCTTGGAAAGATGGGAATTGAGGTCCGATCCCCTGATGGAATCGAAATAGTGGTCAAAGCCAAAGTGAGTCATCATGCCTTGGGCCAGACTTTCATGCTTAAGAGTCCCAACTGCCAGCTGGTACCCCTTTTCTTTGAGAGCCGTCAAGGTTTCTTTCATGTTCGGGTAAGCCTCAGCATTGAATCGCCCGTTCTTATCGTACTCAACCCTATAGAGTGCAACCGCCTGCTCTATCAAAGCCTGATTCATATTGTAGACTTCCACAAAGCACTGGTTGATGGGAGGACCAATGAACTTGCTCAACTGGGAGGGGTCGTGTTCTGGTTTCATACCCAACTTTTCCACGGTTGCATTGGCCGAAGAGAATATCCCTGCACTGGTATTCATGAGGGTGCCGTCGAGATCAAATATGACTAGTTTGAAATTCATTCCTGAACCATAGGGAATATTTGCTGTTGAATCAAGCCATTTGAAGCAACCAGATCACATCGGCTGTCCTCAAACGGTCGTTTGGGATCTGCACTTTCCACCGCGCCTCCGGCTTCCTGGACGATGATCATACCTGCGGCCATGTCATAATATCCAAGGCAAAGCTCGAAATATCCGTCCACCCTACCGGCAGCAATATACGAGAGTTCCAAGGCGCACGAGCCATAGGAGCGAAAATCGCTGGATGCAAGAAACAACTGTTTGGCACGAGCAAAAAAGGAGTCAACCAGCTCATGCCTTCGATGAGGCGGTACACAGACCAAGAGAGCTTTTTCCATCTGGGAGACGGAAGAAACGCGAATCGGTTTCCCGTTGAGAAAGGCCCCTTTCCCCTTGCTTGCCCAGAAGAGCTCTCCTTGCCTCGGGTTGAACACAACTCCCACCAATGGTTTGAAGGGCTCAAGTTCCCAGGCAATGCTGACGGTATAGTTGGGAAGCGACCGAAAGAAGTTGGTGGTTCCATCGATCGGATCAATGATCCACCGACCAGTCTTCTGATCTCCCGCTTTCCCTGTTTCCTCGCCAAAGATTGCATCTTCAGGGAAATGGTCCTTGATCACTGCAATGATCTTCTCTTCGGCACCTTTGTCAGTGTCAGTCACATAATCATTCGTATGCTTGCTATGCACGGTGATATGATCCTTTGAACCTTCTTCAAGGATATACGCGCCTGCAAGCTCAGCCGCCTTGATTGCAATCCCAAGGTGTCGTGCAATGAGGTTTTCTTCTGTCATCGTATGCGTTTCTTCTCCAGAATCCTTTCACCAAGATTGACCACGTACTTCCAGTCAGCTTGGGAAAAATCTTCGTATTTCAAGGTTTTCTCTTCAGCGTGATACAAGCTTCCACTGGCAGTATAGCCAAGGTACAGCACCTTCCAGGTTTTCTGCCCTTGGGTATACATGATAGCTCCAACATTATTTTTCCTGTCCCAAGCACGAAGCATGTCGCCTTTCCCTGCCATCAACACAACCGTCAGGTTGATACCCGGAATAGTGAACATCTTGTCCTTGCCATCAGATTGCTGTATTTGCCGAGCCTGCTCAATGAGCGAGGCAGTACCCATAAGCACCTGAGGATCTGCTGTCTTGCAGAAATCAAAGAAGGTATTTTCCTCTTTCTCTTTCAGCTTCCCCAATATCTCCCGAATAGTGGAAGGAAGGTTCCCTTCCAGAGAACTCTCCATTTCCAGAACCTGCATGGGTGCAGGAATGCTCGGAGCAGATGCTTCAGGCTGAGCAGGGCTTGTTGAGCCGGATTTTGCAATCGTATCAGCAAGAATGAATCGGGGAAGTGGGGCAACAGGTTCCTGCTGGGCTTGCTCTTCTACAACCGGAACAGGATCCTCTTTCCGCAAATGCGGCATTGCCAGGCGGATATCTGGATGAAAGGGCTTCTCTTCAACGACAGGCTCTTCTGCAACGACGGACTCTTCTGCAGCGACGGGTTCTTCTGCAACGACGGACTCTTCTGCAGCGACGGGTTCTTCTGCAACGACAGGCTCTTCTGCAACGACAGGCTCTTCTGCAACGACGGGCTCTTCTGCAATGACGGGCTCTTCTGCAATGACGGGCTCTTCTGCAACGACGGGCTCTTCTGCAACGACGGGCTCTTCTGCAACGACGGGCTCTTCTGCAATGACGGGCTCTTCTGCAGCACCTTTCGCTATACTGGAAAGATGTGAGAAAAAGCTGAAGGGAGAAGCTGGCTTTGACTGTTGTACAGGAGGCTCCTCCATCTCTTCATCAGGAATATCATTCAGCATGCCAGCCAAATCATCGTCATCTTCATCAGAGTATTCTGCATGGAACATCTCCGTAGAAAGTTCAGCTCCATCTTCCATCTCCTCATCGGCAGAGTTCAGGATATCAGAATTATCATCGGCATCATCGTAGTCATCATTGTCGTAGGATGAGGGATCGAGAATGCAGTAGGCTTCCTGTTCATAATCATCATCCTCAAAATCATCCTGCTCTTCATCCTTGGAATCAGGATCGAAAAGGTTCTCCTCATCGAAGTCAAAAAGATTTGGTTGCTCCTCATAACTGGCAAGGGCATCCGCTGTTTCTTCTTCATCCTCATCATTCTCTTCTTTTGCCCGAGCAGAAGCTGTAAAGTATGATGATCCAACAAACTCCCGCTCAACGGGAATCTCTTCCTCAACGGGAATCTCTTCCTCAACGGGAATCTCTTCCTCAACGGGAATCTCTTCCTCAACGGGAATCTCTTCCTCAACGGG
>RZYT01000333.1 GCA_009930195.1 Spirochaetia bacterium
TGATTTTCTCCTTGGGCCATACCTGGCCTGCGGGAATATCGTAGAGGGTGGTGATGACTCCCTCCACACCGGGAATCTGACGGATTTTCTCAAGGGAAATGGAATCGAATTTTGATCCAAACCAACGAAGTGACATATGCATCATGGTAAGTGCCTCCAAATACTGTTTTGTACTAATACTCTAGCATACTAATATATTAGGTGCAAGAGGGAGGAACCCCTTTCTTTTACATTTCAAGAAATCTGACGGAATGGAGTGGGGTTATCTGCGATCACCCATGACCAACAGGGAGGAGGGCCGGTCGAGCAGGAGCGTGCACTCCTTCTTGGTCCGCAGTGCGGAGCAGGGAGCATAGACCGAAATCTGGTCATACATGCACATGGCCACGGCACGGGCCTTGCGCTGGTCGGGCACTGAGCAAATGAGATTCCTGGCTTTGAGAATCTGCCTGACAGACATCGTGATCGCCTTGGTGGGAACCTCTTCAAGGGTAGGGAACCAGCCCTCACTGACTTGTTGGCGCCTGCACCGTTCCTCAAGGTCGACGATGATGTAGGGATCGTTGGTTTCGAAGTTTGCCGGGGGGTCGTTGAAGCCGATGTGCCCGTTTTCCCCGATTCCCAGGAAGGCAACATCAATCTCCTGATCTGCAATCAGGGCATTGAGCCTGGCTATTTCAGCCGGGAGGTCTTCAGCATCGCCGTTGATGGCGTGGAAGGCTCCCAGCTTGAGGACCTTTTTCACAAAGCGGTTGTTCAGGTAGTAGCGGAAGCTGGAAGGGTGGCTGTCGCTGATGCCCACATACTCATTGAGGCCGAACGCCTCAACCTTGCTCCAGTCGACATCCGACTCTCCGAGGTGGGCATACAGGGAAAACTGGCTCAGTCCGGTAGCCACGACTATGTACGCTCGTCCATTTTTCTCGATGGCTTCCCTGATGATGGCAAGACCCAGCTTTGCGGCTTGGTATCCCATGTCATGCTTGTCTTCGCAGATGGTGACGCGCATACTCCCTATTCCTCCCGTATGGGTACAGTGTAGCCGAAGCGGGCGTTTGTTTATAGGGCTTTCAGAGAAAAGCTTCCTCACTGGAGCGGTTTGCCGTATTCCACTGGTCACTCTTGATCACCAGCTGACGGCAGATCGGTTCGGCTCCATACGGTGAGAAAAAGCGATCCATGGTCACCGCATCACCGGAGAGGGTGATGAGAATCCGCGTATAGTGCAGACGGGCCATCTGCCGTGAGAAGGAGTCAAAGAGCAGGCGGAAGAGGCCCAGACCCCGGTACTCACGCCTGACTGCAAAGAACGGGACTTCCACCACACCGTTGTCCAGCAGTTCATAGGCAAGGAAGGCGGCCAAGGCCCCTTCCTGGGTACGGGCGATCTGAAAGTGTGTTGGGGCAAGCAGCTCTATGCGCCGTGCAAGCAAGAAGGATGCAATGGCATCCTCATCTTCACTTGCGCGTCCCATCTCAAGCAACTCCTGCATGAAGAGGGCAAGATCGGGGGGAACTTCTCCCTCTATGCTTTCGAAGGTGAAGTCCTCCAGCAGGATGTCCTCGGTAAGCTCCTCGCACTCAGCGGGCAACTTCAGAAGACCGAGCACTCCCTCCTGTTCGCGGTACCAGGTGATGACCACACGCCTGAGTTGCTCTTCCTTGAAAGCGAACCATTTGCGCTCGAGTATGGGAAGCT
Source organism: Spirochaetia bacterium (assembly GCA_009930195.1). Classification (GTDB taxonomy): domain Bacteria; phylum Spirochaetota; class Spirochaetia; order Sphaerochaetales; family Sphaerochaetaceae; genus Sphaerochaeta. The sequence continues at coordinate 1,700 of RZYT01000333.1, forward strand.
CAGCCAGGGTATCCTTGAACTTGCGGAAGACGCCTTTGCCGCTTTGCAGCGCTCCCATGAGTCTGGTCCGGTAAAGCGGGTTGCGCACCCGGTTTGCAAACTGCTCCATCAGGTGGAAGCCGTCGGAGGGTTCCCAGTCAGGGATGGGCAGAAACCGCTCCTCCCGCTGGTTTCCCTCATCCTCGAGAAGGAAGGCGCGCTCCTTCTCTGTGATCAGACTACCCTTCAGGAGGTCCAGATAGAAGCAACTCTCCTGGTCTTCCATGGAGAAAATTATCGATTCAAGCAGCTCTTCGGTCAAGGGAGGCAAGCTGTAGGAGGTTTGTTCAGTATCCATGAAAACCATCATACCCTGTGATGCTTCATCTGGCTAGAGTCGATGGGGGCATGGCTTTGGTTGCCTTGACATTAGTGATAAAAGATACGAATATAAATCTACCGATATTCATTTTGAAATTAGGAGTATATTCATGAGCATTATTGAATTTATCGAAGCCAGGGAGATCCTTGACTCACGTGGTAATCCCACCGTAGAAGTAGATGTCATTCTTGAAGATGGCTCCATGGGCCG
>RZYT01000066.1 GCA_009930195.1 Spirochaetia bacterium
ATTATCCCAACCGTGCTCATCTTTGGTGCAATACACTTCCACATGCAGGGAGTCGGGAAAAACCGAAAAGGGCAAGTGCAATCCAGCATCCCGTACTTCATTCTCCTGTTCCTGGCAATGGCAGGGCTCAACAGCCTGGGCATCATCCCCCAGGACTTGTCAGCCATGCTGAAAACCCTCAGCAAGTTTCTCATGGTCACGGCCCTGGCCGCCATCGGGCTGAAGACAAGTCTGGGCGACCTGAGAACATCGGGAGGGGCGGCCATGGCACACGGTTTCATCATCTCCCTGTTGGTCGTACTTGCAGCGTATCTGGTGATCTATGTCCAGCAAGAGGTGCTGTTCCTGATCTAGTCATTTCAGGAAGGACGGTACGTAGGGGTTTGTCCGCTTCTTGCAGAGAAAAACAAGAGTTGCTATGCTCCTCTCATGAAAAGAGCGCAAAGTGAACATCGTTTGCAAGACGGGCTGGTCATCACCGTTCGTTCCCTGGAGCCAAAGGATGCTTCCATGGTCATCGACTTTGTCGGGTCCATGTATGCATCCTCTCCCTTCCTGGCACGGTATCCTGAGGAGTGGAAGATTTCTCATGATGAGGAAACAGCGTTTCTGAAAGGTACGGAAGAAGCACCCAACAGGATCATGCTTGGCGCGTTTTCAGAGGGAAGGCTGGTTGCTCTGACCGATTGCCTGCCTGTGTCTGCAAATCAGAAACTCCGCCATCGCGGCCAATGCGCCATCTCAGTTGCACCCACGCTTGCACATCGGGGCCTGGGCTCACTGATATTTTCCCTCATGCTCGAGCAGGCCCGGCTGGCGGGCTTCGAACAGGTGGAACTTGAGGTAGTCGCTTCCAACCAGTGGGCAATCCGCCTGTATGAGAAGTTCGGCTTTGTGCGTATCGGCTCCATTCCCCATGGCTTCAAATACAAGGATGGGTCCTATCAGGATCTGGCCATCATGGTGTTGACATTCAGCTGAGCAGTGCTTCCCATTTCTTCTCATCGAAACCGACCAACACGGTCTTCTCCGTAACAAGGAGAGGTCGTTTCACCAACATGCCATCGCTTGCGAGCAGCTGCAGCATCTCATCCTCCGAAAGGCTGCTGAGTTTGGTCTTCAGCTCCATTGACCGATAGAGTTGTCCGCTGGTGTTGAAAAAGCGTCTGAGTTCCAAACCGCTTCTTTGGAAGAGAGAACGCAATTCCTCTTTGCTCGGACGATTGAGTTTGATATCCCGATAGGTATAGGTAAGGCCCCTGGCATCAAGAAAGGCGATTGCCTTGGCGCAGGTCGAACAGCGAGGATAACAAAAGATGGTCATAGCTTCCCCCTTTACCCTATCCTAGCAGAGCCGGATGGTTGCCGCAATCGGATAAATCGGCTCATTCCCCTAGACCAAACGGCAAAAAGTTGCTATATACAATATGTTTCCGGGAAAAGGGTTTTCCCCATTCTTCCCTACAAGAGGGTGGTCGAGCTTTTCTGGTTGTAGTATACTCAGAAGCGTTCGCATACCCAATGATGCAACGAAAGGGCTTTGCCTAAGGATATACAGGGTCCTTACACTGGACCGAAAGGATGAACATAGGATGATCGCTGATAAGAGTATCAAAGAATTGGAGAACTCCTCCGTCGCGCTGACGGTCACTGTGACCGCTGACACCATCGAAAACGACTACAAGGCTGCGCTGCAGAAGTACGCTTCCACCATCCAGCTCAAGGGCTTCCGCAAGGGAAAGGCCCCCATTTCCGTACTGGAAGGCAAGTTCGGCAAAGCAATTCGTGAGGAGAGTACCTTCAATACCATCGAAGAGGCGCTCAAAGAGGTTCTTGAGGGTGTCGAAGAGAAGTACAAGCCCCTCTCATTCAGTACTCCTGAGTTGCAGGATGAAGAGACCCTGCTGCCCTTCAAGGCAAACTCCGATGTCACTTTCACCGTCAAATATGATGTCATGCCGACCTTTGAGATGCCTGCATACAAGGGCTTGAGCGTCTCCTACCCCAAGGTACAGGTCAGTGATGAGGCGGTGAATGCTGAAGTGGACAAGCTGCGTGAGCAGAATGCCATGGTCATCGACAAGAATGATGCGGCTGCCATGGGTGACATCGTCACCGTCAGTTACGTCGAGCTTGATGCTGAGAACAACGAGGTTCCCGGTACCGAGCGCAAGGAGTTCGTATTCACCCTCGGAAGCACCTACAACTTCTACCAGATCGACAGTGATATTGTCGGTATGAAGAGTGGCGAGGAGAAGACCTTCTCCAAGACCTACGCCGAGGATTCCACCGTTGAGGGCTACGCAGGAAAGACCATCACCCTCAAGGTCAATGTCGAGAGTGTCAAGTTCCGTGATGTCCCTGTACTCGACGACGAGTTCGCCCAGGACGTAAAGGAAGAGTACAAGACGGTCGCAGATCTGCTCAAGGCAACCCGTGAGAAGCTTGAGAAGGCTCTCGAGGCCAAACTCGAGCAAGCCAAGCTGAATGCACTCAGCGATGAGCTCTTGAAAGGCACCACCATTGCCGTACCGGCAAGCATGATCGATCTTGAGATTGAGCAGAGCTGGAACCGTTACGTGAAGCAGACCGGCCTGACCGAGGAGCAGATCCTTCAGTTCCTGCAGTTCCAGCAGAAGACCAAGGAAGACGTGGTCGCACCCTGGAGGGAAGCTGCTGAGAAGAGCCTGCGCATCCAGCTGATCATGGAGAAGATCAAGGAAACCGAGAAGTTCCCCCTCGATGAGGAAGAACTGAACAAGGTGCTTGCCGAACAGCTGAAGGACATCACCGACGAAAGCCAGCGTGACTACTATAAGACCATGATCGAGGACGATATGCGCTTCCAGAAGATTGCACCGTTCTTGCAGGAAAACAACACCTTCACCGAAGGCGAAGAGGTTGCGTACGATGTCTTCATGAGCGAGACCTACGGAGCCTGATGGTTCCTGTGAACAATGTGATTAATCGTGAAAAGGCGGGTCCTCACAGGTTCCGCCTTTTCAATCCCAAGTTAGAAAGGGGGCTTTTGTCATGAATACTCATCCTTCGAGGATGCAATCCACCATACCGATGGTCGTCGAGCAGTCGGGAGTCGGCGAACGTGCCTATGATATTTTCAGCCGACTTCTCAAAGACCGCATCATCTTCCTTGACGGGGAGATCAATGATGCAACTGCCGACCTCGTGGTAGCCCAGATGCTGTTCCTCGAATCTGAGGACCCCACAAAGGATATCAGCCTGTACATCAACAGCCCAGGCGGGTCGGTGACAGCCGGTCTTGCAATCTATGATACCATGCAGTACCTGCACAGCGATGTCCAGACCATCTGCATGGGACAGGCAGCCAGCATGGCAGCCTTGCTGCTCTGTGCCGGCAAAGAGGGGAAACGGTCAATCCTCCCCTCTGCACGCGTAATGATCCATCAGCCCTGGGGTGGTGTTGAGGGACAGTCGACCGACATTTCCATCCATGCCCGGGAGATCGGGCGCCTCAAGAAACTCACCATCGACATCATCGCGGCACACACCAAGAAAAGCTTCGAGCAAGTGTCCAAGGATGTGGAGCGGGATTTCTTCCTCTCCAGTGATGATGCGGTAACCTATGGGATTGTCGATACCGTAATGAGAAGGAGTAACTGATGGCACGAAACGCGAAAGTTTGTTCCTTCTGCGGCAAAAGCCAGGAAGAAGTAAAGAGACTGATAAACGGGCCTGGAGTTGCCATCTGTGATGAGTGCATCAAGGTCTGCAACGATATGCTCGCAGGAGACCCCACCTTCCAGGAAGAAGCAGTAGGTTTGCCTGAACGCATCCCTACTCCCCAGGAGTTGAAGGAGTACATGGATGAGTATGTCATCGGCCAGGATGATGCCAAGCGTGTCCTTGCCGTGGCAGTCTACAACCACTACAAGCGGGTCAAGTTCCAGAAGCAGATTTCAGAACAAGGCGTCGAGCTGGACAAGTCAAACATTCTCATGGTCGGGCCTACCGGAACCGGAAAGACGCTGCTTGCCTCCACCTTGGCCAAGAAACTGCAGGTTCCTTTTGCCATCGCCGATGCCACCACGCTTACCGAAGCTGGGTATGTCGGTGAGGATGTGGAGAATATCCTGCTCAAACTGATCCAGAACGCCAATGACAACATCAAGGCAGCGGAATACGGGATCATCTTCATCGATGAGATCGACAAGATCGCCAAGAAGGGAGAGAATCCCTCCATCACCCGTGATGTCAGTGGTGAGGGTGTACAGCAGGCTTTGCTGAAGATCATCGAGGGTACCGATGCCTCCGTACCTCCCCAGGGAGGAAGGAAGCATCCCAACCAGGAGATGCTCAAGATCAATACCCGCAACATCCTTTTCATTTGTGGTGGTGCGTTCGTAGGCTTGGACAAGGTCATCGAGAAGCGTGTATCGAGCCATGGCATGGGATTCGGTGCAACGATCATCAACTCCGCGCAAAAAGATCTGCATGCACTCTACAGCAAGCTGATGCCGGATGACCTGATCAAGTTTGGTCTCATCCCCGAGTTCATCGGAAGGTTGCCGATTCATGTAGCTTTGGACAACCTTTCCAAGAAGGACCTGATGAGGATCATCGTTGAGCCCAAGAATTCAATCATCCGCCAGTATGAGGCTGCATTCCGCCTCGATGGCATTGAGTTTGTGTTCAAACCGGAAGCTATCGAGGCCGTTGCCGAGAAAGCTTTTGAGCAGAAGACTGGCGCGCGTGGACTTCGGTCCATCGTTGAGAACATCATGATGGGAATCATGTATGACATTCCTTCCATCCAACAGGTGAAACAAGTCATCGTGGGAAGGGATTGTGTGCTCAATGGAACGCTTCCAGAGGTTATCCGTGGAGCCTGAAATGTTCAGCTACCCTCCTATCGATGATCAGATTCTCGATCTCATCCGCAGCAAGGACGAGTTCATTGTGTTGGGCCACATCAGTCCAGATGGGGATTGCCTCTCCAGCCAAATGGCCATGAACTCCCTCCTGCTGAAGATGGGGAAGACCGTGCACATGGCAAATGCCGGTCCTTTCGACCGATCTGAGATCTCCCACCTGCGGGCGGACTTCCTCTCCCACATCGACAAGGAGTTGTTTGACAGGGCTCCCATCGCCGTGGTGGTGGATTGTTCCTCCCCCGAACGGCTCGGGCATCTCGCCCAGGAGATAGAGGGGCTGGTCACCATCATCTTTGATCATCACAGCAGCGGTGAGCTCTTCGGGACCCACCGCTACATTGTTCCCCGATCGGTTTCCACCACCCTGATCGTCATGCAACTGTACAAGGCGCTTGATGTCGAAATCTCGCAGGAGGTTGCAGAGCATCTCTTCTTCGGGTTTGCCACCGACAGTGGGTTCTTCCGGTTCATCAATGCCTATCGGGGCGAGACCTTGCGTCTTGCAGCCGAACTGGTGGATCTTGGGGTCTCCCCGAACACCATGGCTGACCGTATGACCGGCGGCAAAAGCCTGGGGTATGTCAAATACCTGGGAAAACTCATCGATCGCAGCGAGAGCTTTTTCGACGGCAGACTTATGATTTCCTCAAGTTGTCTCAGCGATCGCGACACCTACATCACCACAGACAAGCCCAGTGACTCGCTCTATGCCATGCTGCTCTCGGTAAAAGGTGTAGAGGCTGTGCTCTTCTTCAAGGAACTTGAGGGAGGGAAAACCGAAGTTGGGTTCCGTTCCTCCCATCAGAGTACCATCGATGTGGGAGCCTTGGCGGAACGCTTTGGTGGCGGCGGTCACAAGAAAGCTGCAGGAGCAACCGTACAGAACGAGATCAAGGTTGTCAGAAAGCAGTTGATCGATGCAGTGGGAGAACTCCTCTCCGAATAGGTTGGCATACACATTGCATGTAGGTGTGCATCACGCACAAGGAGCCTATCATGCAATGTCTTCCGTTCTCCGAAGAAGCCTCGCGCTCACTTACCAAGTCCGTCATGCTCTACAAGGAGCATCCGCTGGACGTGCAACTCTACAAAACCATCCGCTCACAGACCGAACAGTTGCTCTATGCCCTGCCCTCCTACCTCCATCTGCTGGATGAGGAAGACTGTTGTGAGTTTTTCTTCTACTGCTATGATGCCATTGATTATTTTCTCTCCATGTATCGGGAGGGAAGACTCTCCTACCTTGGGTACCTGGTGCAGGTGGTGAAAAAACGCAGCCGCTTCTTCATTTCCCAGAAGAGTTCACAGACAAAGAAAGAGCAATTGTTGGCCCAGTGCCAGTACTATGAGTATACGCTTGAGGAAGAGGACGAGGTGGTTGAGCAGGCGTACTATCACACGAGCCGCTGCATTGAGCAGACCGAGCTCACACGTTTGCCACAACTCTTCCTCTCGTTGCTGCAACCCTCCACAAAACCGCATGTCATGGATACGGAACCTCTGAGAAAGCTCAAAACCGCCTTGCAGAGAGGGGCGAACCGCAAGCGATTTCTCATTGTCCTCTCCGTATCACCAGACCTTGCGGGCACGTATCTTTTGGAGGACCTGGCATCGTTGCTTGATGTTGAGGAGGAGTTGCTGAGCAGGTACCTGAATACCGCCTGCCTGATGCTCGAGAAGAAACAACAATGCAAGACTGACTTTGAGGCGTTGAGCAACCGGCATTTCCGACGTCTCCTTGAGATTGAGAGCGAGCTGGAACGGGAAGCAGATGAAGCAAAACGAGCCAAGCTCGAATCACTTCGACAGTGGACGCAACGAGTCTACAAAGCGAAGGTGGAACAGATCAGGGGCTTGGAATTCAATCTGAGCCACAGCCAGATCGGATCCTTGCTCAACGTCCCAAAAGGCACGGTGGACAGCTCCGTGCACTACATGAAACGCCTCATCTCCCAGTGTCTGGACGAAACCTAGGACAATGAGTATCTTAAGGCACATGAATATTCTCTTGGCATCCAACAATCCCCATAAGAAGGAGGAGTTCGCAAGAATCCTCACTTCCCATACCCTTGTACTTCCCAGCGAGCTTTCTCTTCGCTTTGACTTTGAGGAGGACAAGGAGACGTTTACGGAGAATGCACTCGGAAAAGCACGTGCACTGAAGGCAATTGCCCCTGATGGGTATCTTGTGCTCGCCGATGATTCGGGCATCTGCATCGATGCGTTGGGCGGGGCCCCTGGGGTCCGGACCGCACGCTACGGCATGGAAGAACACGGGAGGATGCTGGAAAGCCCAGAGCGCAATGCATGGTTGCTGAAGAATCTCTCGCACATCACCAAGACTGAGCAGCGCAGCGCACGCTTCGTGTGTGCCCTCGCCCTGATAGCGGGGGAACACCGCGTTTTCACCCTCTGTGAGTCTGTGGAGGGATACATCGCAACCGAAAGCTACGGAAAAGGCGGTTTTGGCTACGATCCTGTCTTTGTGGTGAAGGAAGCGGGCAAGACCATGGCTGAACTTACTGAGCAGGAGAAGGACCGCGTGAGCCACCGCGGCCGTGCAACACGACATTTGATCACACTCTTGGGAGAACTCTGATGGAAACGATGAAGCGATCACAACAACGCAAGGAAGATACGTGGGATTTGGGCAGCCTGTTTGCCGACGCGGCAAGTTGGGAGGAAGGCCTTGCCCAGTTCAAGGCACGCATTGGAAAAGCTCCTTCCTTCAAGGGAAAGCTTACACAAGGGAAACAGTCCTTCCTTGAGACCATGAGCTGGTATGAGGAGACGGGCATCCTAGCAGAGCGCATCTACAACTGGGCGTTCCTCAACTACAGCTCGGATGCATCCGACAGCCAGAATACCCACCGGTACTCACTTGCCGCCAGTGCGCTGAGCGAACTCTCCACTGCCCTGGCCTTCTTCGAGCCGGAACTGCTCGCACTCGATGAGGAAACCATTGCATCCTATCTCAAGGATGCTGCGTTCGCTCCCTATGCGGTGTATATCCGCAAGGCACGAAGGTTCAAGGCGCATATCCTCAGTGAGCAGGAAGAGCGCATCATGGCCCTGCAGAGCGAGGTTGCGGCAACGCCACGCACCACCTTTTCCGACCTGACCAACGTCGATTTCGATTTCGGGATGCTTGACGGGAAGCCGCTTACCCAGAGCTCCCTCTCCTCCTTCCTGATGCAGGAGAACCGTGAGCTGCGCCGCCAAGCCTATCAGCAGTTCTATGCTGTCTATGAGAAGAGCAAGCATGCCATCGCCCGTCTCTATGAGGGACAGGTGAAGCAGGACATCTTCCGCTGCAAGGTACGCGGCTATGAGAGTGCACGGGAAATGGCCCTCTTTGGCGATGATGTTCCGCTCTCAGTCTACGACAACCTCATCAAGGCAGTGCATGAGGCACTTCCCACCCTGCACCGCTACTATGCAATCCGCTCAAAGGTCCTGGGCTTGGAGAAACTTGCTCACTATGATGTGTATGTCCCCTTGCTGAAAGGTCTGCAGGTCAAGACCAGCTATGAGGACGCGGTAACAACCATAGCCGATGCGCTTGCACCCTTGGGGGAAGAGTATGTCTCAACCCTTACCCGGGGCCTCTTGGAAGAACGCTGGGTTGACCGCTACGAAAACAAGGGCAAGCGCAGTGGGGCCTTCAGCAGTGGCACCTACACATCAAAACCGTACATCCTGCTCAACTACAAGGAGGATGTGCTGCGTGACCTCTTCACCGTCGCCCATGAGGGGGGGCATTCGATGCATAGCTGGTACAGTGCACGCAACAACCCCTATATGCACTACGACTATACCATCTTCGAGGCTGAGGTGGCTTCCACGTTCAATGAGCAACTGGTTGCAAAGTACCTGCTCGAGCATGCCGAGGATGACACCATGAAGGCATACATCCTGGGCAAGCAGATCGATGATATTGTCGCTACACTCTTCAGGCAGACGATGTTCGCCGAGTATGAGATGACTACGCACAGGATTGCGGAGTCGGGGACTCCTCTGACACTCGAAGTGTTGCGACAGGAGTACCGAACGCTTCTTGCCACATATTTTGGTGATAGCGTCCAGTTCGAGGAAGAGAGCGATTTGGAAGGACTGAGAATCCCGCACTTCTATTCACCCTTCTACGTCTACAAGTATGCCACAGGCCTCAGTGCAGCGATTGCGCTCAGCCAAAAGGTGCTCAATGGCGGTGAAAAAGAACGAGAGGACTATCTCTCATTCCTCAAGAGCGGCGGATCTTTGTACCCCATCGAGTCCCTGAAAAAGGCTGGGGTTGATATGACCAGCGAAAAACCGGTCAAGGACGCCCTTTCTTCCTTCAGCGGTCTGCTCGATCAGCTTGAGAACCTGCTTGGAGTGAATTCCTGAGCTCTTTTTCAAAAGAGGGCTTGACTCAAGTCCCGCCCGTATTGTATTGTTGCCACGTTCAGCGAACTTGTTGGACATACCTCAGAATGCGGTAGTGGTGGAATTTGGTAGACACGCTAGCTTGAGGTGCTAGTGGGAGAAATCTTGTGCTGGTTCAAGTCCAGTCTACCGCACTCAACAAAGCCCCTTGTCAGGAACCTGACAGGGGGCTTTCTTTGGCTCTTGGGAAATAACTGTGGCTCAGGAGATATCCCCACACACGATGGGAATACGTGGCCTGCCAGGACGCCATAAACGACGCCCTCGGTTCATCCCCACACACGTGGGGAATACCAGAGAGTGGTATGCCCTCAACACGGACCGTACGGTTCATCCCCACACACGTGGGGAATACAACCTTGCATGAAGCGTGACAAGCCGTTGCATCGGTTCATCCCCACACACGTGGGGAATACCTCATTCAGGGCTTCACCGGAGCCGGGGGGTTCGATTCATCCCCACACACGTGGGGAATACGTCCATCGACTATGTTCTGGGAGGGGAAGTCTCGATTCATCCCCACACACGTGGGGAATACGGGTTACGCTTCATGTACAAGTCGTAGTACAGCGGTTCATCCCCACACACGTGGGGAATACTGCAGAATATCGGCCATAATCCATTGATCGCCCGGTTCATCCCCACACACGTGGGGAATACTCAATTTCGAAGCTCAATCCGTTCTCTGCCAGCGGTTCATCCCCACACACGTGGGGAATACGCGATAGTGCCACACTCCATTCTCTGTTGTGGCGGTTCATCCCCACACACGTGGGGAATACGCACTTGATGTTGTTTCTCGTGAGATGGTAGGCGGTTCATCCCCACACACGTGGGGAATACGCCTTGTGGAAGGCAATGCTACAGGATGGATCGCGGTTCATCCCCACACACGTGGGGAATACGTGATTTCATCAAGTCCGTCCTCGTTGACACCCGGTTCATCCCCACACACGTGGGGAATACCTCAAGGCACACAAGGACAAAATCTACCACTTCGGTTCATCCCCACACACGTGGGGAATACTCGATATCATTGTACATCACATGGTCACCGAGCGGTTCATCCCCACACACGTGGGGAATACAGGCGACGACTTACATTGCGAGGCTTGGGTCGCGGTTCATCCCCACACACGTGGGGAATACCCTGTCAATGAACCCATGCTTGTGCCTTTTCACGGTTCATCCCCACACACGTGGGGAATACGGAATCGGGAGGTGTTGGTTATGATCAACTTGCGGTTCATCCCCACACACGTGGGGAATACGACTCGAACCCACAGGATGAACGGTTGGGATGCGGTTCATCCCCACACACGTGGGGAATACTGGCTTGTCCAATATTCGCGATGGCCAAGGATCGGTTCATCCCCACACACGTGGGGAATACCGGCACAACGAACAACCCGAACACCATCTACGCGGTTCATCCCCACACACGTGGGGAATACCGGCACAACGAACAACCCGAACACCATCTACGCGGTTCATCCCCACACACGTGGGGAATAC
>RZYT01000334.1 GCA_009930195.1 Spirochaetia bacterium
ACCTTCGTGAACGATACATCGTGGTTGCGACTCGAGAAGCACCCATAGCGGATATCGATGAGGGACTTCAGCTGTGCCGTATCCGCATCGCGCCAGAAGCTGTTTCCTGCCGGCCGGTCCCACGGCAGCTTGGATGTGACTTGGATGCGTCCCGCCAGGTCGTTGAACGCGAACCCTGCGAAATCTGGATCGTTGTTGAGGATCAGGTTCAGGTTCCATACGCTGTTTTCCAGCTGTTTGCTTCTGGGAAAGTACTTCAGTTGCTTTTCCCATTTCCCCTCTGTGACGAAGTCGGCACTTGCCTGTGCTCTACGTTCATTCAAGATGAGCAGCTTCACCCGCTCGTCTTTGCTAGCCAGGTCGGCCATCGCGTTGAAGGATTTGGTCGGATCATCATCGCCGAAGCGGTGGATCCTCACCAGGTCGAAGGCGTTGAGCGTCTTGTCGCACGCGGGATCGCTGGCATGGTGGGAGTAGGCGAACTTGCCGTCGTAGATAACCACTCCGGCGCTCGAGTCGGCGGGGATGTAGTCATACCTGCCATCCTGGGCGGATGGCGTGTACACATCGGAGAGGAACGTCTCGATGGCCTCGTCGATCGGATGATAGGCACGACAGAATGCCCCAACCAGGCCTTCCTTCGCCAGCGGGTCGCTCTGGCTGGCCATCGAGGTTTTGATCACCTCGGACTGGCGTGAGCTAACCGGCCATTGGGATGCATCCTTCCAATCGTGGTACATGCCCAAGTAGCGATCAGGATCCAGGGCCTCTCCGTTTTGATCCTCGAACACGAACTCGGCGTCCGACGGACAGCTCGCCCAGTACATCATGCGGTTGGCTTGGTAGGTCGAGTCATCGAAGCAGTCCATGCCGATCTCTTTGGCCACCATGCGCATGACGGCGGGGTACTCGTCCTCACTTACCTCTCTAGAAAAGTGGATCACCACACGGTAGCGGGGCTTCTCTGCGGTGTGGCTGTGTGTGGAGTAGAGGAAATACGAGATGCCTTCCAAGGCTGTTTTCACCTTGGAGGGGAAGTCATCATCGCTTTCGATATGGTCGGCATCGAGAGACCCCACTGTTCTACAGATCACGTGGCCGTTCTTGCGCAGGCCTTCCTTCAACCAGCCGCCGACGAAGCCTCCCTGGTCTTTCAGTTGGTCGCGCTGGGCACGCGGGAGCTTGGGGTACTCCTTGATGGTCTCGGATGTACGTACGGGGTTGGCATTTCGGTCCTTGAGTTCGTTCCAGGACAACTCGCGGTTCTTGTACTTGCGGTCGGTCTTGCGGTTGCAAAGCGCAACCTTGATGAGTTGGTCGTTCATTGTATCTCCTTCAGGAAGTCCGTCCATGCGGTGATCGGATAACTGTTCACCGTTCCGAAACGTTCATCGTTCGTCTCGCACGAGCGGATCTCGATCGCGCGGGCGCGGCAGTAAGCCGACAATTGCTTGCCGATGGTTTGCGATTGGGTGAGGTTCCATCCCATGCCGAAGCTCTTGTTGTACTTGGCCACCGTGTAGAACTGCAGTGCCGAGTTCAGCGCGATCCCCAGGCTCTCGTTCTCTTCGCTGAGGGCCATGATGCGCCGCTGGGCCTCGATGCTGCGTTGGTGGGCGATCTGCAAGGCGCGTTCCATGATGAGCTCGGGCGAGTTCCACGCCTCTTCGATGTCGATGAAGTATCTGCGGAACTTGCGACCGGTCGTCGAGCGCTGCAACATGCACAGTTCCTTGGCCATCGCTATGGTGATCTCATGGTCGATGCTCGGCCGACCTCCGGTACTTTCGCGCAGAATTGTGCTAAAGTCCTTTCCCTCCACGAAGCCGTACCGGCACATGCGGGGTAGCCAATCCTTGTAAGGTGTCACTACTTCCAATGCTGCGTGCAGATCCCGTGCATTGACCGTTGGTATGGTTTTCTCATAGTTGACGGGAATCAAGGCTTCCGATGGTGATCCCGAGTGCTCCTCGTAATGGCGTCCCTCAAGGCAGCTTCCTGTACGGCCAGAATGTGATCTCTTCTCTATTCTCATGTGTTCCTCCTATTACTCTGCCAGAATCCGTACCCCGGCTCTCTTGTTTGATCGCGTTCATCCCTGAACCTCCCTGCACTCGGCATCGAAGTAGCGCAGCAGGTACCCCTTGCGCCGGGCATAGGCGATCTCGCTTGCCATCCCGTCGGAGATCCCGTGGGCTGCGAACACCCACACCTCGGTACATTTGCCCATGAGGATGTTGCC
>RZYT01000003.1 GCA_009930195.1 Spirochaetia bacterium
ATGACCCGCTAGGGAAACCAGCGCATTTTTTCTCTTTGATGCATAGGCAGACGCCTCTGATTTGGCGTCTGCCTTTTTTGTGCGTCCAAAGAATTCTTTTGACATATGGGATTATGGGGCTTACCATTGGTTCATGCGTTCTGGATCACCACCGCTTCTCAGGGTGATCGAAGGAGGAATTATGAGCGTTGTAAGCACAGACTTGAGGAATGTCGCCGTCATCGGCCACAACGAAACCGGGAAAACCACACTGGTTGAACAGATGTTGTTCTACGCTAATGTGATTTCCCGGGCAGAAACAGTAGCTAGCGGAAAAACCACCAGCGACTTTACTGAAGAGGAAATCAACCACAAGATTTCCATCCACGCATCCCTCGCTTCCCTGAACTGGGAAGGAAAGACACTCAATTTCATAGACACTCCGGGAACCGCAGGGTTCATCGGCGAGACCATTTGCGGATTCCGCTCCTGCGAGACAGCCCTCATGGTCGTAGACGGACGCGACGGGGCACAGATTGAGACAATCAAACTCTGGCGCTACCTTGATGAGAGAAACAAGCCGCGAGCTGTGTTCATCAACAAGATGGACAGGGACCGCGCTGATTATACCCGTGTTTTGGACAACCTGAAGGAGACCTTCAAGACCGCTTTTGTTCCGGTCGCCATTCCCATCGGAAGCGGCAAGGAGTTCACCGGTGTTGTCAATCTGATTGAGAACAAAGCCTATTTCTTGGACAAGAATGGCAAGGAGACTGTTGGCGAAATCCCTTCCGACCTGGCCGATTTTGTGGAGCAATACCGCAACGACCTGATCGAGAATGCAGCAGAAGGTGCAGACGATCTCATCGAGAAGTACTTTGAGGCAGGTACGCTGGACAGCGACGAGATTCGCAGGGGCCTCAGGGAAGGCATGAACGATAATCGCGTGGTACCGGTGTTCTGCGGAGCCGGTGAGCAGGGTTCGGGCATCACCAGCCTGCTGAATTTCATTCGCAACAACTTCCCCAAACCGATCGGAAAGCTTGACTGGGCTGTTGGAGCGGATGGTTCTGCCGTCGAATTCCCCATCACAGCCGAAGGAAGCGCTGCGGCGGTGGTGTTCAAGACCACCATCGATCAGTTCAGCGGCAAGCTGAGTTTCCTCAAGGTTCTGCGTGGCACCATCAAGGGAGATACCGAACTGTACAATCCCGAACTCAGCCGCAAGGAACGCCCGGGCAAGGTATATCGCCTGGTAGGAAAGAAGCTCATCGATACGGATGCACTGGTTGCAGGGGACATCGGCGTAATCGCCAAGAGCAATATTGCCACCACCAATGCCACACTGATCGAAGGTTCCGAGCTGAAACTGCACTTCAAGCCCCTAGCCTTCCCCCAACCCATCTATAGCCTGGCGATCAGCTCGGATGACAAGAAGAGCGAAGTCAAGATGAACGAAGCGTTGCACAAGGTTACCGAAGAGGACCTTACGTTCCGCATCAAGTTCAACGAGGAGACCAAGGAAAACGTTGTAGCCGGCATGGGTGAATTGCATCTGAACATGATTCTTGACAAGATCAAGGAGAAGCAGAAGATCAACATCCATACCAAGCTGCCTCGTGTCGCCTATCGGGAAACGATCAGCAAGAAGAGCGGCATCGCCGAGTACTCACACAAGAAGCAGAGTGGCGGACATGGCCAGTATGCCCGTGTGCTCATCGAGATCGAGCCGCTTGAGCGGGGATCGTATTACTCCTTCACCAACGCCATCAAGGGTGGTTCGGTGAGCAAAGGCTATATCCCCGGCATCGAGAAAGGTCTGCATGAACAGATGGAAGAGGGCTTCCTTGCCGGCTATCCGATGATGGATATCGGCATCACCTTGATCGATGGAAAGGAGCACCCCGTCGACTCCAGTGAAATGGCCTTCAAGCTTGCCGCCAAGGGAGCAATGAGGATGGCCTTGGAAAAAGCCGGGACCGTGCTACTTGAACCAATCATGAAACTCAGTGTATATATAGAGAACAGTTATTTGGGCGACATCCTATCCGACCTTTCGGGTAAACGGGGACGGGTGCTCGGTCAGGATGATATGGGGCATTTGCAGCTGGTAAAGGCACAGGTTCCCCAGGCTGAACTGCTCAACTATGCCATTGACCTCAAGTCGATGACCAGTGGAACAGGAAGCTTTGAAATGGAGTTCGACCATTATGAACCACTGAGCGGCAAACTTGCCGATGAAGTGATCAAGGCCTACAAAGAATCCTTGAAGGAAGAACAAGAGTAGGTTTGGTGGTGGACAATCAGAACAAAATGGTGCGTTTCTGATTGCTTGAGAGTGAATTTGTAGAACTTTGGAAGGGAGCTTGCGGCGGCAGGCTCCCTTCCCTCTTTTCAGCGCTTCTCAAACCACACTTCATTGATGGGGTGGTTCTTATCCAGACCCTTCTGCTCGAACTTGGTCGTATCCCGCCACGTCACTGCAGGACAGAAGCCCTGGTAGGGATTCACCAAACCCTCGGTGGCCCCAAGGACA
Source organism: Spirochaetia bacterium (assembly GCA_009930195.1). Lineage (GTDB taxonomy): Bacteria > Spirochaetota > Spirochaetia > Sphaerochaetales > Sphaerochaetaceae > Sphaerochaeta. Next base: position 2,516 of record RZYT01000003.1, read on the forward strand.
TCCACCATCTGGTAGGCATACTCCTCCCAATCGGTGACACAGTAGATGTACCCTCCCTTGGTAAGCTTGGAGGCAAGCAAGGAAGCGAAGGGGCTCTGGATGAGGCGTCGTTTCTGCTGCTTTTTCTTAGGCCAAGGATCAGGGAAAAAGATGTGGAAGCCTGCAACAGATCCATCCTTGACCATGTCGGTAAGCACTTGCACTGCATCAAAGCGCATCAACCTGACATTGTCCAGTTGCTGTGACCCCACCTTGTCCAGAAGCTTGGCAAATCCGGAAAGGAACACCTCAAGACAGAGATAGTTGAACTGGTCTCGCTCTTTTGCAATGCGTTCAGTTGCCGTCCCCATCCCAAAGCCGATTTCGATGACAACCGGTTTGTCATTGCCGAACACCTGCTTCCAATCCAGCATGCGCTTCTCATAGGGAAGGCCATAGGCAGCATAGTATTTCTTCACCGCCTCAACCTGGTAGGTCCTGAGATAGGAAGAGCGCAGCACATAGCTTTTCACTTCACGCTCCGTGCCTTCCTCCCTGCTCTCCACCCATTTGAGTTCGGGGATATCCTGATAAATGGTCTCTTGGTTCTCTTGCATCAAAACTCCTACAGCAATCGTTGCAGCTTCTCCATCAGAAAGAGAGCCTTGTCCTTGAGGGAAACCGCATCGGTTTTCATATACATCACATTCATCCGTCTCATATCAAGCCAGACGCTTTTGTTGCTCAGTGCGATGAGGTTCATTATCTTGTTCACATTCAGGTTCGCCACCTTGCCGAATTCGATGGCCACCACCTGCTTTCGATCGGTCAGATGGATGATCGAGAGCTTGCGGCATATGATCTTGATCTCCGCAATATACAATAAGTTGGCCACCTCTTCGGGAAGTGGACCGAACCGGTCAGCCAGCTCGCTGGAAAGACCTTGCAACTGCTCCTCATTGGCAATGGAGGATATCTTGCGGTACACATCAAACTTAACGGAAGGAGCCTTGATGTAGGTGTCGGGAATGAATCCCGTATAGTCGAGCTCGAGGAAAACTTCCTTTTCCTCTTCCTTCAGGCCAGCCTTCTGCAAACTCCTGATGGCTTCATCGAGGATCCGGATGTACATATCCAACCCAACCGAGGCAAGCTGGCCGCTTTGTTCCCTACCCAGCAGATTTCCTGTTCCGCGAATTTCCATGTCCTTCATCGCCACCTTGAAGCCTGAACCCAGTTCTGTGTGTTCGCTGATGATTTTCAGACGCTTCACCGCAATTTCGCTGAGCGCGCTTCCCTGGGGATAGAAGAGGTAGGCGTGCGCCTGTTGGTCGTTTCGGCCCACCCTTCCCCGAAGCTGGTAGAGCTGGCTCAATCCATACAGGTCGGCCCTGTCGATGATGATGGTGTTGACATTGGGTATGTCAATGCCGTTCTCAATGATGGTGGTGGAAACCAGGACCTGGATTCCCTCATGCACGAATCGGCGCATCGTATCTTCGAGTTTTGCGCTGTCCATCTGGCCGTGGGCACTCTCGATGATGACATCACCGAGCAGCTTGGAGAGCTGAAAAACCACTTCGTCAAGACTTTCGATCCTGTTGTGCAGGAAGAAGACCTGTCCTCCCCTGCTCACTTCCTCTCGGATTGCCTTTACGATGGTCTGTTCGTCATACTCACCGATGTGCGTCTCGATCGGGCGTCGGGCAATGGGTGGTGTCGCCAGCAGGGACATGTCCCTGATCTTGAGCAACGACATGTACAGCGTCCGGGGAATGGGGGTTGCACTGAGGGAGAGCGAGTCGATGCTCGCTCTCAGTGTCTTGATCCTCTCCTTGTCCTTCACACCGAAACGCTGTTCCTCGTCAACGACCAACAAGCCGAGGTCACGGTAGAGAATATCCTTTTGGAGAATGCGATGGGTCCCGAAAAGCACATCAACCTTTCCCTCGGCAACAGCGAGAAGTGTCTGCTTCTGCTCCTTCTTGGGAACAATCCTGGAAAGCTGTGCGCAACGCACGGGAAAAGTCCCCAGCCGCTTGAGAAAGTTCTGGTAGTGTTGCTCAGCCAGGATGGTGGTTGGTGCAAGAAAGGCAACCTGCTTGCCGCCCATCACCGCCTTGAAGGCTGCACGGAATGCAATCTCGGTCTTGCCGTAGCCGACATCACCGCAAACAAGGCGGTCCATGACCTTCGGCATCTCCATATCTGCCTTGATGTCCTCAATGCAGGCCAGCTGGTCTGCAGTCTCATCAAACGGAAAGGAAGCCTCGAACTGCAACTGCCAATCGGTGTCCTTCGGGAAAGCAAAGCCGACGCTGTTCTGACGCTTTGCATAGAGCTCGATCAGATGCTTTGCCAGATCCTCAGCGTTCTTTCTGGCCCTAGCTTTCTTGTTCTCCCAGCCCTGGCCCCCAAGCTTGTCCTTTTTCGGGGCACCGTTGTCGCTGCCGATATAGCGCTGCACGAGGTTTGCCTGTTCGATGGGGACATAGAGCATCTCATTGTCAGCAAAGGCAATTTTGATGAAGTCGCGTTCCCGGTCGAAACTGGACACCCGGTCGATCTTCACAAACTGCCCCACCCCGTAGTTCACATGCACCACGTAATCGCCTTCATTGAGGTCAACAAAAGAGTCCAAAGGCGATGATTGGGTATGCTGCAGGGTTTTGACCACCTGCCTTCGGCGACCGAAGATCTCGTGCTCGCAAATGGCGATGACTTTCAGGGAGGGGATGGAGAAACCTCCACTGAGCTCACGATTCTCCCAGGTAAGGAAGGGAAAGGCACTGAGCATCTGCATCAGGCGTTGGCGTTGCACTTGGTTCTCGGTAAAGACCGTAACCTTCCACCCCTGCTTCTCCAGGCTCTTCAGCTCCTCCTTGAGCAAGGTGAAGTTCCCGAAGTACGAACGGGGTCCCTCGATGTCGAACGTGTAGGCATCCTTTCTCTGGCCTGCGATATCCAAAAAGACTATCGAATGTGCAGCCTCTTTCTGGAAGGAGGGGAAGTCAAAGAGCAACTCATCCGGCTTCGGTGCCTCCCGGTCGGTGAGAAACGCTTGGCGGTAGAGCGCCTTCGCTTCAAGCTGAAGGCTGTGGTAACTGGTCGCCAGGCGTTGGTCACCGACAAAGCAGAAGTAGTCATGCTCCGTGAAATAGGAACGGATTGAGGCGGTGGCCAGCCCCGCTTCGGTATCAAACAACGAGATAGCGAATTTGGGCAGGGTTGCGATGGTCTCCTGGGTGATGGGGTTGTAGGTGCTGATCTTCCCCACCGTATCCCAGTCTGCATAGACCCGGTAGGGGTGCTCGCTTTCGAAAGGAAACACGTCCAGCACCTCACCGCGAAGGCTGAACTCCCCCATCGTTGAGGTGGTAACCGTATGCACATACCCTGCGTTGGTCAGAAGCTGGGCTATCTTGGTACTGTCGAATGCTGAACCTTTGCGAATCTGCAGGCTGGATTGCTGCAAAACCTCGGGAAGAATCACCGGTGCAACAAAGGGTCTGAGATGGGTGACAATGAGTCCGTTTTTCATTTCCTGGATGGCGCTGAGCCTGGAAAGCTGCTCATACTCCACATTGTCAGCCTGGAAAGGCGTATAGAGTTTCCGTCCATTGCCGGGAAGGTAGAGCGTACGCATCTCCTGCCCACCCAAGGGGGTTTGCATCACGGCAGAGGCAGTACTATCGATACCATTGTCCTTCAGCAACTGAAGGGCGCTGTCCTCAGTCGGGCAGATGACCCAGACACGCCCTTTCACTTTTCGGGCAACCAGGCGCAGGAACTGGGACAGCGGATAGCCCTCGAGTCCCTGTACTGCAAGCAAGCGCTCTTCGGCATGGAATGCCTTGTATGCTGGTGAGGTTTTGATATACGATTGAACAAGTTCTGATAATGGGGTTTGCATAAGCGCCATTACCCTACCATGAGCAAGAAGGTTATGCAAGAGAATGGAATTATCACTTGACGGAAAGGCATTGGATGAATTGAGCGAAGTGGTTCGGTCCTGCGGCCGTATGGCCAAGGAAAAGCAGGCTACCATCCACCGCTCCTACAAGAGCGACGGTACGGTACTCACCGAGACGGATCTGGCCATCTCGAGCAAAATACTTGCAGTGGTTTCACACCTCTTTCCCGAGGCAAACATCATCAGTGAGGAGACCTTGACAGAGTACAAGGAGGATGCACCGTGCACCTTCGTACTCGATCCCATCGATGGTACTGATGTCTACTCGCAGGGGCTCCCCTCCTGGGCGGTGGCCTTGGGTATCCTGGACCGCGACAGAAAGCCGGTGGGGGCCATGATCAGCTGCCCACGCTGGGGACTTGGGGAGGATGAGCTCTATGTCCGGCTTGACCCGGGCAAGGAGCTGTTGGTCAATGACAGACCGTTCATCATGCAGGGTGCGAAGGATTTCCCCCATCAGATTACGATGGGATCAAGCGGACAACGCCTGATGGATTTCTCCCACTTCGAGGGGAAGATCAGGATCTTCGGCTCTTCCATCCTCCACATGCTCAGTCCGGTGCTCTATGAGCACATCCAGGGATGCGTAAACCAAAGCTGCTATGTGTGGGACATTGCATCCGCCCATGCAGTGCTGCTGCATTGCGGGATGGACATTGAGTATGTGAATGGCAAAAAATTCATATACGATGATGCATTCATGCTTGAGCGCAAGCCCTTCTCGCCCTCTTTCTATGCAGGGACGAGTGAGTGCATCAAGGCGCTGGGAAAGGTCTTGCCTCCCAAATGATCATTTGGGAAGCTTTTGCTGCTCGCTCCAGTTCCGCGCAAGATACATGAAGGGGGTGTCCAGCATTGCGACCACCCATTTCAAGAGATAGGTGCTGATCATGATCTGAAGCAGTACCGAGCTTGGGTATACGCCATAGAAGGCGATGAGCGTAAAGACCAACGTATCGATGAACTGGCTGACAAAGGTGCTGAGATTGTTGCGAAGCCACAGGGTATTCCTCCCCGGCTTCTTGCGTTTCCAGAAGTCAAAGGCCCAGATGTCATGCAGATTGCTGATCACATAGGCGATGAGCGATCCGAGGGCTATGCGCGGCATCAGGCCGAAGACCAGGCTCAGCGAAGGGTGGGCGATGTCCGAGACAGCCGGCTCAAAAAGCAGGGCAACCTGCATGATGATGGTCATGGAAAGAAGACTGAAAAATCCGATGGCTACAGCCTTGGCCGACTCACGCTTGCCGTACAGCTCGCTGAGGATGTCGGTGGCCAGAAACCCGGTGGCATACACGATGTTGCCCAGGGTTGCCTCCAGGCCGAAGAGCATGACATTCTTGGTTACCTGGATATTTGCCAGGATGACGCTGATCGGAACCCAGATGTAGAGACCCGTCTTCCCCCAAAGGCGGAAAGCGACCATGATCAGAAGAAAATTCAGGACCAACATCACCAACCAGTACAGTTCATTCATGATTCATTCCTTATGGGCTTGGCAACATTCACGACCGAGTAGGGATGCTCTTCCAAACAAAACGTATGGATCACCTGGTCCAAAAAGTTGGTACGGACTGCTGCAATGACTGATACGGATTCTGTTGCCAGTGCTGCACGAAATGAGGGAGAAAACCCACCTCCCTGCAGTTCCAACCGCCCGATCTCATCAAAGAACACCACGTTGCATCGGCCAAGATCGCTGTGAATCTGAGCATTGGCCCAGACAAAGGCTGACTCATCCACAGAAAAACGGCCCAGGCGTACCGAACCCAGGTTGGACTCCGCACTGAAGGCCATACGCGATTCGCCGGTTGCCAAGCTGTTCAGTCTATACCAAGTTTTTCCGGGATTTGCAAGAGCAAGAAAGCCCCCGACCGTATGGTTCTGTGCATGGTGGATGGTGAGCATGCGCGTTAGCGTAGTTGTCTTTCCACTGTCACGCTCACCCACCACCAAAACGAGCTCAGCTGACACCCAGGAACCCCTGCAGGACATCAAAGGCTTTCATCGAATCCTCGCGCTTGATGACAAAGGTGAGTTCATTCATGGTGGAGACAATCTCGATCACATTGATCTGCTCCCAGGCCAGATGACGCACCGCCTCGTACACGATGCCGGGAGTCTGGAGGAAATCGCCGGTGAAGACCAAGGAGAGCGCCACCAGGTCATCCATCTGGTTGAGGACTTCCTCATCCTTGGCAAGTTCACTGACCAGCTGGCGATACTTCTCGCTGACGGCGAGCGATACCTCGTGGCTGCCGAGGGTGATGTTCAGGAAATCACCTTTCTCAGTCGAAATCTGCCCGTACAAGGAACCAAGTTTGCTGATGAAGCTGTCGCGCCGAACCAGATTCAGATCAAAGATGTTGGTCTTCATCACAATGCCATATTCGACATTTCCCTTGTCCTGTTTCAAGCTCGCCCGTTTCAGTTCCTCTGCATAGCGTCGGAGGGCCATGACGATGGCGCTGGCCTTCACTTCCTTGCCATACGCTTTCTGTACCTCGTCCTGGATGGAGGCTGCGTAGTTGCTGAAACTGAGAATTCCCTTGATGAGCATCTCATGGATGAACGGGGACTTATCCACGATACGTTTAACACAGCTACTTACTGAATCAGCCATACATCCTCCGATATGTTACTATTATCACAATCGGTAATAAATTACAACAAATTTACCGTGTATTTTTCGTAGCACACACAAACCAAAGAAAGGGGAAAAGGTACATCAACTACTACATATAGCGCTATTTCTTTGAGTTTTTTCAAAAAAACAACACTGGGTCACACTAATTGCTTGTGCTACCAACTCAAGGGATGTACACTAATTATCGTAGGAGGAACCTTCATGCGATGCCCACACTGCTCCTCAGATGATGACAAAGTACTGGAATCGAGACAGAACTCGAGTGCCTCGACAATCCGCCGAAGACGGGAGTGCAATGCCTGCGGATACCGGTTCACCAGTTATGAACGCATAGAGGACAAGCCTCTGATGGTCATCAAGCGTGATGGTAGGCGTGAGCCTTTTGACCTCAACAAGCTGGGGCGGGGTATCCGCTCCTGCACGGAAAAACTGAAGATCAGTGAAAACCAGATAGATTCCCTGCTGCAAAGCATTGAGGATGCCATCATGCTCAAAGTCGGGAGCAAACGTGAGATTGCCAGCAGCGACATCGGCGACGAAGCCCTGAAACAGCTGAAAGAAGTGGATCTGGTGGCGTATGTCCGCTTTGCTGCAGTGTACAAGGCCTTCAACGATTTGGGCCAGTTCATTGCCGAAATCCAGAAACTGGGAAAGGAACTGCTTTAGCGGGCGTCGAACCACTTCCCGGTCAGTGAGTGCTCAATGGTATCGTTCAAGTGCTCGGGCTTGAGTATCTCATTTGCACAATCCAGGCAAAAGTTGTCACTCATTCCGGCAATGTAGTCATAGATGAGCCGGTCCAGATTCCCATCATGCTCCTCATAGGCGTTTTTCATATCCATGAGATGATGGTAGAACCCCATGGCAAGCATGTTCTTCTCCTCCACATACCGAATTTCCTCAAACCCATAGCTGTCCATCAGCATCTTCAGGTAATCCAGGATGAGGGAGAAGAGACGGGAAAAGTAACGCTCGTACCCCTCAAGCATCGGACTTTTGTAGATATGCGTGTAGTTGAACCGAATCATCGCCTCCACATAGGGAAACAGCTCATCGCTGAAGCAGATTCCCTCCTTCTCATTGGAGTGATCGATGACATCAACAACCAGCGTATCGATGATCTGTGCATTGCGCCGGCCCAGATGGCGGGCGACCTCTTCGGGCAACTCTTCCTTGCGGACAAGGCCCAGCCGGCAGGCATCCTCGAAATCCCGGCCAAGGTAGGCGATGGTATCGCTGAAGCGAACTACAGCAGCCTCATAGGTGGCGGGGAGCAGACCTTTCCTGCTGGTGATCGAAGAGAGATCCCTCACTGCAAAGGTCGGCTTGATCGCCTTGACCAGATGTTCCCCGTTGTGGCAGACAATCCCGTCGCGAACCGCATACGTGAGGTTCAGCCCCTGGCCTTGGTTGCTGAGAAACTCAACAACCCTCAGACTGTTCACCTCGTGCTCGAAGGGAGGGAATTGTGCTTTTTGCATCGCCTGGGAGAGAATTTTCTCGCCGGTATGCCCGAATGGGGTGTGCCCAAGATCGTGGCCCATGCCGATGGCCCACGCCAGCTCGCTGTCCAACCCCAGCCCCCTGCAGATGGAAGATGCGATGGACGCAACGTGCAGACAGTGTTCCATCCTGGTGCAGATGTGATCGTTGCTCGGAGCAAAAAAGACCTGGGTCTTGTGCTTGAGCCTGCGAAACGGCGAGGAGTGAATGATGGCGGTGGTATCGCGGTAGAACGGTCCTCGCACATCTTCGCTCTTTGGTATTCTGCGTGTGGTGAGCTCCTCAGCTGAGATCATGTTTTGCAATTCCATAGTTATTCCCCAAATAGGTAGCCTATGGTATCATGACAGAAGACTCTTTGGATAGCGGAGGTTCCATGATTGAGATTTATGCACTTCCTTTGGTGTGCCTGCTTCTGAATTTCCTCGCCTTTGCAGCCTGCCTGAGATTTCTCTTCTCCCGCCAAGGCCTGTATTGGATCGTGCCGCTCTTCCTCACCCTCTTCATTCTCTGGCCGAATGCATTGAACCTCTATACGGTGGCAAGCGACATCACGAAAGTCAGCCTGCCCTATACCTATTTCGATCTCCAGCCCCTTTTGCTCTCGCTCTTCTGGTATGCCATGATCGTCACCTTCCACTTTGCCCTGAAAAAGACCATCCGCGTCAATCATTATGAGGAGCAGGTGCGCAAGAATCTCTTTGAAGCACGGTACCAGATGGCGGTGGAGGCCTCAGTGCACAAACGAAAGGAGCAAAGACGAAAGCAATACTATACCAACCAACCCGCCGCAGTACCCACCCTCGGAGCCTACAGTCCTGCATGGACTGATCTCTTCGACCAACGCTGAGTATGGGCGACCACCTCTTCTTCTGTGGCATCAAGCACAGCGGCAAATCAACCCTGGGACATCTCTTTGCCCAAGAGCGTGGACTGGCGTGGGCGGATCTTGATGAATTGGTGCTCCAGCAAGTACCCTACCCCTCCATTCGTTCCTTCTACCATGAACGAGGCAAGGATGCATTCATGCAGGAGGAGGTGAAAGCCCTCACCACCTATCTCAGAAACAGTACAGGCAGGACGGTTGTCAGTTTGGGCGGAGGAGCCGCGGACAACCAACCACTCATTGATCTTGCCAAGGCCAATGGAAAACTCCTCTACTTGGTCGTCCCCGAAGAAGTTCTCTACCAGCGCATCATATGTGGTGGCATTCCGCCCTTCCTGGACGGGGACAATCCCCGCACCTCCTTCAGCACCCTCTATGCCAAACGACATGAGCGCTATGGAAACATCTGTGATTTCATGATAGAATTGCCCAATTATCCGGATCTCCACGATACGGCAAGATTCCTTGTCGAAACGCTACGGAACGAGGTATGAAATGGGACACAACAGTTTTGGCACCGCATTCACCATCACTACGTTTGGTGAGTCGCACGGAGAGGCCCTCGGGGTCATCGTCGACGGCGTGGAGCCTGGTTTCCTGGTCGACCAAGAAGCTTTGCAACGTGAAATGGACAGACGACGCCCCGGTTCAAACCCAACGGGCACCGAGCGCAACGAGATAGACAAGCTCTCCATCCTCTCCGGCCTGTACGAGGGGTACACCACCGGTACCCCCATCGCCATGATCCTGTACAGCACCAACCAAAGAAGTACCGATTATTCGCACCTGAAGGATGTCTTCAGGCCCGGGCATGCCGACTGGACCTTTGAACAAAAGTATGGAAGAAGGGATATCCGAGGCGGAGGCCGTTCCTCAGGCAGGGAAACCAGCGCCCGGGTAGCAGCCGGCGCCCTGGCAAAGCAACTCTTGGCAAAACGAGGCATCCGAATACAGGCAGGGACGGTGCAAGTGGGCTCGATCAAGGCGCAAAAGCGTGATTGGGCCGATTGTGATCCGCTTCTGAGTTGTCCAGACCGTGAATCCGCCCAGGCCATGGTCTCTCTCATCGAGGAGGTTCGCCAGCAGAAGGACAGCATCGGAGGAGTGATCGAATGCCGTGTACAAGGACTGCCGGTCGGGCTTGGGGAACCGGTCTTCGGCAAGCTCGATGCCCTGCTCTCCCATGCGGTGATGAGCATCGGTGCAGTCAAGGGAATCCAGTTCGGTGACGGGTTCGCCTGTGCATCCATGCGCGGCAGCGAATGCAATGACCAGCGAACCAGTGAAGGCTTTCTCTCCAACCACGCCGGGGGTATCCTCGGAGGTATCTCCAGTGGACAGGAGCTGGTACTGCAGGCGGCGATCAAGCCGACCTCTTCCATAGGCAAGCCCCAGCTGACGGTGAACAAGGCAAATGAAACGGTAACGTTGGAAGTGCAAGGACGGCATGATCCCTGTATCTGCGGCCGTGCAGTGGTGGTCGTGGAGGCCATGGTTGCCATCACGCTGCTCGATCTCCTCTACACTGCGTTTGGAAAAGCATGATGCAAGACACCCCCCTGATCGTACAAAGTGACAAGACGCTTTTGCTGGACGTACACCACCAGCGAACCGAGGAGTGCCGGGCGGATCTGGTCCGTTTCTGCGAACTCATCAAGAGCCCCGAGCATATGCATACCTATACACTCAGCGCCATTTCGCTGTGGAATGCTGCGGCAAGCGGCATCAAGCTGGAAACCATTCTCGACCGCCTTACCTACTGGAGTAAATTCCCGGTAGCCGAGAGCGTCCTGTTTTATGTCAGGGACATGGCTTCCCGGTGGGGAAAGGTCAGGCTTACCGAAAGTGATGATCCGCGGTACTACCGACTTGAGGTGGACAGCGAGCGCATCAAGAGTGAACTGATGCAGCGCAAAGCCCTCTCCAAGGTGCTTGTGCTCAAGGACAGCAGGACGTTTCTGCTCGAAACCTATGCCAGGGGAGAAGTGAAACTGCAACTGATCAAGATCGGCTACCCGGTCGATGACCGGATCCGCCTCAATGCAGGCCCTCCTTTGCCGCTTTCCTTGCGGGAGCAAACCAGAAAAGGCAAGGATTTTGTCGTCAGGCCGTACCAGAAGATGGCTGCAGACGCACTTTTGGGAGACTTGGGACCGGGTTGCGGCTTCGGCACCATCGTCTTGCCCTGTGGATCGGGAAAAACCGTGGTGGGCATGGAAATCATGCAAAGACTGGCTACCAAGACACTGGTGGTGACCACCAATGTGGCTGCGGTGCACCAGTGGATGCAGGAAATCCTGGACAAGACCGATCTGACCGAGGAACAAGTCGGCGAGTACACCGGGGAGCGCAAGGATCCGCGCGACGTCACCGTGTGCACCTACCAGGTCCTTACCTATCGTCCGGACAAGGAGGGGCCGTTCCCCCATCTTGACCTTCTGACCAAGGGCAACTGGGGTCTCATCATCTATGATGAGGTGCACATGCTTCCTGCCCCGGTCTTCAAGATCACCGCAGAGCTCCAGGCAGTCTACCGTGTCGGCCTGACTGCCACGCTGGTCCGTGAGGACGGCAGGGAGGACGAGGTGTTCAGCCTTGTCGGACCCAAGCGATTCGATGTCCCCTGGAACGAATTGCAGCAGCAAGGCTTCATCGCCGAGGCATACTGCCACGAAATCCGCATTGACCTGCCAAAGGAGCTGGAAATCCCGTATGCACTCGGAACCAAACGGGAGAAGTACCGGATGGCCAGCGAGAATCCTCTCAAACTGGAGGTGGTGAAAGAGCTGGTCAATCGGCATCCTGATGACTTCATCCTGATCATCGGCCAGTACCTTGACCAGCTGAAGCATATCGCGGATGCCTTCAAGCTCCCCATCATCACCGGCAGCACACCCAACGCAAAACGGGAGGAGCTCTACAGCGCCTTCAGGGAAGGGACGACCAGGATCCTGGTCGTGAGCAAGGTAGCCAACTTTGCCATCGATCTTCCTGACGCCTCGGTGGCAATCCAGGTCTCCGGTACCTTCGGTTCTCGCAGTGAGGAAGCACAGAGACTGGGACGGGTCCTCAGGCCGAAGAACCGTTCGAGTTTCTTTTACTCGGTAGTCACCCGGTATTCCAACGAGGAAGAGTTCGCCGCAAACAGACAGAAGTTCCTTGCAGAACAGGGATACTCCTATGAGATTGAGGTATGGGACAATTGAATGAGCAAGCGCAAGAATCGTTCAAGGCACTGGTAAGCCGGTACAGCGAAGACAACTATTTCTTTCTTGTCCGCAACTATCTGGGCTTGGTGAGCACCCCGTTCCACAAGCCTCAGCTGACGGGTCGTCTCTGTTCGTTCTTCTGCCAGAAACACATCCAGGAGAGCATGCTCGCCATGCTCGATGAGATGGACCAGGTGATACTCAGCCTTCTGCAGGTGACAGGACCTGTGCGTTCTGAGGAGATCACCATGCTTCTGAAGCAGCGTTGGAGCTATGGGACACTGCTCAGGCGTGTCTCCAACCTGCAGCAAAGAATGATATTGCTCAATGACAGCGGCTATCTGGTGTGTAATCCTTTGCTTGAGCAACAGTTGCAGGAATGCACCTCGCTGCTGCCGCTTTTTGGTGAGCAGGCGCTTGCATGCAGGAACACTCCGTACTGCAGCACGGAATTTCTCCGCGCATTTCTCAGTCTTGTCCGAAAGGAGGGAAAGCTGGTGTACCGTGAGGAATACCTGCGTACCTTCCCCACCTTTGGTGCTGAGCCGCTGGAGCAACTGTTCAATGCTTTGGGAAAGGCCTTGCTGTCACTGAGTGTTCTTGAAGGGGAGAAACACATCTCGATCAATGATGAGAAGGCCTCTGCACTGCTTGCACTCAACGACAGGAAGTTGCTTTGCCTGCTTCTTTGTCATCAGATGGGCACCGAGAACATGCCGTTTGCTTCAGACCTGCTCGAGATGCTGGGCAAGATCGGAAGTCTGGATACAAACTCCCTGAAATTGCTCATCGGCGCCCTTTCGGTGAAACACCACCTGCAGGCCGCTCCCAATCTTCTTTCAGAACTCTCCACCTGGGGTGTCATCACCCTCGATGAAGGGTGGCATGTCTCTGCCCTCGATGCAGGACATGAGCACAGCGGCCTGCTGGTGGACAGCGACCAAACCATCAGTTATGAAGGGACATGCCCTTCTGATGACATCCTCTACAGAATTGCGGAGATTGAGGTTCTTGACCATCAGAAACGCTATCGCGTGACCAAGGAGAGTTTTGTCCTTGCCCTCGATTCAGGCCTCTCATTCGATGAGATAGCACACTATCTGCACACAAGGAGCAGGGCGTCCTCAGAGCAACCTCTGCTCAAACAGCTTACGCTGCTCCATGAGCGTTATCGCCGCGTCGCCATCCATGATGCCCTGGTGCTGAGCTGTGATGAGCGAACCGCCAATCTTCTGACCAATCTGCCTTCCCTCAAGGAGCATGTGCTCTCATCCCTCAGCCCCACCATCTTTCTCATGCGTCGGGACTCCGAGGAGGTGTGGAGACAAATCCTGGTCGACTCAGGCCAACTGCTGGGGGCGACAAAACGTCATGAGCAGATTGAGGTCAAACAAGCAACAGCAAATCCGCTTTTTTCCTTCCTGCTGGAAAACGCCCGAATATGCCGGGAACCCAAGGTTCCCAACCTCATCGGGCCAAAACCGGAGGCTCAGCTCGACAATCTCCTGCTTGAAGCCATCCGCGCGGCAAAGCTGACCGACGAGCAACGCTCCGACCTCGAGCATCGCTTCCATGCCAAGATGATCCTGGCAAAGGAACAGATAGTGGCTCAGGTACTGAATACGGTACTGGAGGCAGGTGGTTTTGATTACCAGGGAAAGGTCAGCCTGTGCAGGCAAGCCGCAGGAAAGACAAACATTGCCCTTGAGTTGCAGCTCACCGACCAGGAACTGGTGGTACATGCCTTGGAGGTTGCCTACACGCCGCAGAAAGAAGCGTTGCTGAAGGCTGCAGTCATGCCGACCATGGAAGTGAAGATCATCCCTGTCAGCAAGATATTCCTTGTTCGCTTGGTGAGGATTCACCTCGCCTGATCAGAGGTCTGCCTGAATCCAGTGGGGATAGTGGTACCCGGTGAACGCCTCGAACTGGAGTTTTCCCTGTTCCATCAACATCTGCGATCCATTGACGATCTGGCATCCGGCATCCTTTGCCTTCTTCAGGAAGAGGGTTTCCTTGGGCTCATACACCAGCTCATAGGCGATTTCGGATCCTTTGAAAGCGAAGGAAGGACAGGGATCCATCGAGCTCAGCTCTCCCATGCCCACACTGGTGGTCTGCACCACCAGGTCGACCGTCCCCTGGTATAGGGATCCATGCTCCAAGGTATCGTAGTTGCTCATCGTCTCAGCTGCCAGCGAGCGTGCATGTTCTTGGCTGCGGTTGAGGATGGTTACCTTCACCCCATGGTTGTGCAAAGCCCAAACCACCGCCCTGCTCGCCCCACCTGCTCCGATGACCAGTGCGTGGCGTATCGAACCGGAAGCAATCTGTTCGGAAATCGGGGCAAGGAAACCGTAGTAGTCTGTGTTCATACCCTTCCACATATTCTGGATGCGCACCACGGTATTGCACGACCCGATCTGCTTCACCTCACGGGTGATTCGTCCCAGGTATGGCTGTACACTGCGCTTGTGCGGAACGGTGACGGAAAAGCCATGAATCTGCAGCATCTCGGCCAACTTGAAAAAGGCACGCACCGAATCCACAAGGAACGGGACATAGACAGCATTGTAGCGAATCGCATCAAAGCCCGGATTATGGATCTTCGGGCTTGCCGTATGATAGACAGGATTGCCGATGATACCAAAGATGTGGGTCTTGTCATCCAGCTTGTCTGCACGGTAGAGCGTACTCATTGCCTGGGCTCCCAAGTGGCCGGGAGCTGCTTGGCTGTCCGAGCAGAAGCTCAGCAAGCTGCCGCATTTCTTGTAGAGAATGCGGGTGCAGATACCGAACTCACCCATTCCGATGACAATCTTTTCCTTGACCTCGGAGAGCTCCTGCTGCACTCGGAAAAGCGTAATGATGTCCATGAGGTTGTTGGGAGTGACGGCAACCTTGGGAATGTCGCCCTTTGCAGCAAGCTTGCTGATCTTGCCGAAGATATCTGGAGGAACACACTCAAAGTTGTGGTAGGAGCGGATGATCTTCACCCCTCGCTGGCGCAACGAGGCTTCCATATCCACCTTCTGTTCAAAAAGAGGATCCTTGAACTTCAGATCGCTTTTCTTCACATCATCCTCGATGTCAACATAGGCGAAGTCGCCCTTGCTCGCTTCATACAGCAACTGGAGACGCTGTTTCTCTGCAAGGGTGCACTTGCCGCCATCAGATGCGCGGCGAAGGGTAAGGATGACCGGAAGATCCACGGTCGAGGGGAAGGATGAGGCGATTTTCTGTTCATCAGGATGCAGATGGTCAAGCCGAAGCTCAGCAAGAGAGATCCATGTTCGGTTGCGTTCCACCAAAGCCCGGTTCTCCTCCAAGGTGGAGCCGGTAAGAGTAAGGCAAAGCACTATAGACCTCCTGGATTCGGGTGGATTGTCACCGAACACACGCTTGTGTTAAGGTAATCATAACGTCAATCATCGGGCTTTTCAACACCCGTGTAGAGAGAAGGGGAACGAGTGTGGCTACCTTGCAGGTACAGCGAGTGCATTTGGCTTTTGCAGACAGGGATATCCTGGAGGATGTCTCCTTTACCCTGACCGAAAAAAGCCGCAGCGCCCTAGCCGGCGGGAACGGAAGCGGCAAATCCACCTTGCTGAAGGTCATCAGCCACGTAATGGCGGCTGACCAATTTGACTATTCGGCCACAAAGGGTCTGAGAATCTCCTATCTTCCCCAGAGTGACATCGTCTTCGAACAGGAAAGCGTATACGGTGAAGTGGAAAAGGCGTATGACCGCCTGGACTCCTTGCTTGCAGAGCAACGCCAATTGGAAAACCGCCTTTCCGCAACCGGAGAAGGACAGAAAACAGAAACGATGGTGCTTCGCTTGAGCGAAATACACGAGACGTTGCTGGAAGAAGGCTACTACTCGCGCAAGGAGATCATCGAACAGGTGCTCTTCGGGTTGGGATTCTCAAAAGCTGACCTGAACAGGCCGACCAGTGAGTTCAGCGGTGGTTGGCAGATGCGCATAGCATTGGCCAAGATCCTGGTGGAAAACCCTTCGATCATGCTGTTGGACGAACCCACCAACTATCTGGACATTGAGGCCCGCTACTGGTTGAAGAACTACCTGAAGGTCTACGAAGGCGGCCTGATGATTGTCAGCCATGATCAGGGCTTCCTTGATGAGACGGTAAACGAGGTGTATGAGCTCTTCCAGGGCAAACTCAAGCGATACAGCGGCAACTACACCCAATACCAGAGACAGAGGGAGATGGAAATCGCCCAGTTGGAGGCTGAGTTCAAGCTCCAGCAGGATCAACTGGAGAAGAGCGAACAGTTCATCGAGCGCTTCCGGTACAAGGCGACAAAAAGCCGGCAGGTACAGAGCCGCATCAAGATGATGGAAAAGATTGAGTTGGTGGAAGTCCCTTCGCATCTCAAGCAACTCTCCTTCAGCTTTCCCCCTGCCCCGCACAGCCCCAATGACGTGGTGATCATCGAGCATCTGGACAAGCACTACGGCAGCCAGGTGATTTTTGATGACTTTTCCCTCATGGTGAACAAGGGCGACCGCCTTGCTGTCACCGGCAAGAATGGGGCGGGAAAATCGACGCTGCTGCGCATGCTCAGCGGCGAGGACAGCCAGTATGGGGGGGTGGTGCGCCTCGGCCCCAATGTCACAGTCGGCTACTTCGCCCAGGATACGGAGAAAACCCTCGATCCTTCGAATTCCGTGCTCGAGGAAGTCTCATCGGTGGCCGACACCGCAGACCTTCCCAAGCTGCGGGGCTACCTAGGCTCCTTCCTCTTCAGTGGAGATGATGTCTTCAAGCCTGTACAGGTTCTCAGCGGAGGTGAACGAAGCCGGCTTGCACTGCTGAAAATCCTCCTGCATCCGGTAAATCTGCTCATCCTCGACGAGCCGACCAATCACCTCGACATCAACGCCAAGGAGATGTTGCTCAAGGCACTGAAGGCCTATGACGGCACCATGGTCTTCGTCAGCCACGACTCCTACTTCATCGAGCATCTTGCTACCAAGATACTCTATCTCACCGAAGACAATCAGCCTGAGCTGTTCAGCGGTGACTACTCCTACTTCTCCTACAAGCTTGAGCAGAAGGAGAAGGTGGAAAAGCGTGAGAGAGGGGGTGCAAAAGCCTCAGAGGAGACAAGAAAAGTCGAAAGCTCACGTTCCTACAAGGAAACGAACCGGATGAAAAACAGGTTGGCAAACCTGAAAAAACAGAGTGATGAAATGCTAGCCGGCCACCAAAGGCTCGAAATGCTGATCAACCAAGTTGAGAAAGAGATGGGAAAGGCTGAGAATTACAGTGATGCTGTCAAAATCAAGGCTTTGGTAGATAAGAAGCAGAAGCTCGAAGACGAAATGGCTGAAGAAGAAGAAGCCTGGTTTGTCCTGACAGCAGAATTGGAAACATTGGAGGCGGAACTTGCCTGAACTTGCAAATCTTTTACCGAAAATCACACTGGCCAGCCAATCGGTTGCCAGGAAAGCGCTCCTGCTCTCACTGGGTATCGAGGTGACCACCTACGCAACCCACTGTGATGAGTCACACCAGGAGGCGGATCCTGCAAGGGCAGTTGCACTCTTGAGCGAGCGAAAACTTGATGCATTTCTCGCTGTACATCCGGATACTTCTGATCCTGTGCTCTGTTGCGACACCCTCATTGCCTTCGGAGGAGAACTCATCGGAAAACCTTCTGACTGCAATGAAGCAAGAAATCAGCTCGCCTCCTTCAGCGGCAAGGCACAAGAGGTCCATTCCGGATGGGCTCTCTGGTACCAGGGAAGAAAGTATGGAGGTTCGGACAAGGCTCTTGTCTGGTTCAAATCCCTTGACGCTCATCTGATCGAAAAGTACCTGGAGACAGGAGAATGGAAAGGGGCTGCAGGCTCCTATCGCATCCAAGGCGAAGGAAGAACGCTCATCGATCACATAGAGGGCGATGAAGCAACCGTAATAGGCTTGCCATTACTGCAAATTTCTGAAATACTGACTTCACCTTTGTCCGAATAGTGGCAAAGGAATCTCCACCCTATGGGTGAGTAACAGTTGAAGGGTGACGCACAGCAAACACTGTCCCGTTGGGATGGTTGTGTCGTCAGACAGGAGGATTATGTCCGTAGTTACCATGAAGAGCCTGCTCGAATCAGGCGTGCATTTCGGCCACCAGACCAAGAGGTGGAACCCCAAGATGGCCCGTTTCATTTTCAGCCAGAGAAACGGAATTCACATCATTGACCTGCAGAAAACATCTGTTTGCATCGTTGAGGCATATGACGCAGTTCGCGCTGTGGTAAAACAGGGAAAAACTGTTCTGTTCGTCGGAACCAAGAAGCAGGCCCAGCAGGCTATTGAAGCTGAAGCAAAGCGCTGTGGCATGCCCTACATCAACAATCGTTGGCTCGGCGGTATGCTGACCAATTTCAGTACCATCAAGAAGTCCATCGCAACCCTCAAGAAGATTGAGAAGATGGAGATTGACGGCACATTCGATTCCCTTACCAAGAAAGAAGTCTCCCTGCTCACCAAGCAGAAGATCAAACTCGAAAAGAACCTTGGCGGTATCAAGGACATGAAGGACCTTCCCGGTGCAATCTTCATCATTGACACCAAGAAGGAAGCCATTGCAGTCACTGAGGCCAAGCGCCTTGGCATTCCTGTCATCGCTGTCGTCGACACCAACTGCGACCCCACTGACATCACCTACCCCATTCCCGGCAACGATGATGCAATCCGTGCCATCAGCCTCTTTGTTGAGATTATTGCCAATGCAGTTGTCGATGCAGACAACGAAGCTGGCATCCAGATCATCGAGACCCTCGGCAACGAGGAAGAGGAAAGCGCTGACAGCGACAAGAAGGATGAGGAAGAGGAAGCAATCGTATTCTCCACTGACGAGGGTGCGGATTTCTCCAAGTTCGAAGAGAAGGCCGTAGAGGAGAAGGAAGAGGAGGAAGGTGAGGACACCAACCTGCTCGTCGACGAAGAGACCCTGTACAAAGACTAAGGAGCACAAGCATGGCAATTACCGCTGATGTAGTAAAGAAACTGCGCGACATTACCGGCGCAGGTATGATGGATTGCAAGAAAGCATTGACCCAGGCAAACGGCGATTTCGCCGCTGCCGAGAAGATCCTCAAGGAAATGGGTCTTGCTGCCATTGCAAAGCGCCAGGATCGCGCTACCGACAACGGTCGTGTCTTCCTCAAGGTCCAGGACAACAAGGCTGTCATGGCTGAGCTTTCTTGTGAGACTGACTTCGTTGCCAGCAACGAGCAGTTCCAGGAACTGGGCAATGCAATCTGTGCAGTTGCACTTGAGAAGGGCTACACTGAGATCAACGACGAGTTGGTCGGTATGGTGAACGACCTGATCGCAATCATCAAGGAAAACATGGCTCTGAAGACCCTGTGCGTCTATGACCTTGGTCAGAACGAGTTTGCATCCAGTTATGTGCATGGCGATGGCGCTCTGGCTGTCCTGGTCATGTTCAGAGCAGACAAGGCTGAGCTCTTTGCCCAGGATTCGGTCAAGGAATTCACCAATGACTGCGCTCTGCATGTTGCTGCATTCACTCCCTCCTACCTGAATACCGAGGCTGTGGATGAGGCTTACATCAAGGAACAGACCGACATCTTCACCGTTCAGGCTGCCAATCTCGGCAAGCCGGCAAAGGTGCTTGAGGGAATCGTCAAAGGCAAGCTGAACAAGCACCTTTCCGAGATTTGCTTCCTTCAGCAACCGTTCGTCAAGGACGATTCGATGAGTGTTGAGAAGAAGGCTGCTGAGATCGGCAAGGCTGCCGGCGGCAAGCTGGAAATCTTCAACTACGCATTCCTTCGCGCTGGCGCGGCTTCCTGCAGTAATTGACGATAATCGATTCATACCCACCGCTCACAGCTGTGAGCGGTAGTTTTATTGGAGATGTGTATGCAACAAGTACTTGATACGTGCGAAAGCAAGATGCAGAAAAGTCTTGAGAGTCTTTCCAAGGATTTTGCCTCCCTGCGCACCGGCAGGGCATCGGCTTCACTTTTGGACAAGATCCGCGTCGATTACTATGGTGCGGAGACCCCGATCAACCAGGTCGCCACGGTAAGTGTCCCGGAAGCCCGGATGATCGTAATCCAACCTTGGGACAAGAGCGTATTGAGCGCAATCGAGAAGGCCATTCTCAAGAGTGACCTTGGGCTTCCCCCGAACAATGACGGAAAACTTATTCGGCTGAACTTCCCCCCATTGAATGAGGAGAGACGCAAGCAGCTGGTGAAGGGTGCAAAGGCCAATGCCGAACAGAGCAGGGTCGCCATGCGCAACATCCGCCGCGAAGCGATGGACGAGCTGAAGAAGATGCAGAAGAACGGGGATATCAGTGAGGACGAACTGAAGGATGCCGAGACAAGGATCCAGAAGATGACCGACTCCTACATCACCCAGGTCAACTCCCTCTCCGATGAGAAGGAGAAGGAAATCATGGAGATCTAGGATGGAAGAGAAACCCGTTGTCCCTGTCCACTTGGGCATCATCATGGATGGAAACGGCCGGTGGGCGAAGAAGCGTTCGCTTCCTCGCACTGCCGGGCATCTTGAAGGCTTGAAAGCACTCAAGCGCGTGATATGTGAAGCGGCATCTCAGGGCATCGGGTTTGTCACCTTCTATACCTTCTCCACTGAGAATTGGAAACGAAGTGAGCAGGAAGTTGCTTACCTCATGAAGCTCTTCGTGACCAAGATCCATGGAGAGCTTGCATTCTACAACAAGCATGGCATCCGCATCCTTGCAAGAGGGGATCTGTCGGCTCTTCCTGAGGAAGTCCGAACTGCCATCGAAAAAACCATACACGAGACACGAAACAACAAGACCATCACTGCCATCGTAGCGATCAATTATGGTGGTCGCGATGAGATTTGTCGTGCGGTGAACCAGTATATGCAGGAATGTCCCGGACAATCCATCACCGAGGAAGCACTGGCTGCCCATTTGGACTTGCCATCCGTGCCTCCGGTGGATATGATTGTGAGAAGCGCGAATGAAAAACGGCTGAGCAACTTTCTCTTGTGGGACAGTGCATACGCGGAACTCGCCTTCTACGAAAAACTGTGGCCCGATTGGAACGAAGAGGATATTCGCCAGGTCTGCTGTGATTATAGTGAGAGGGAGAGAAAGTTCGGGGGGGTACAATGACATCCATGACCAAACGGGTCCTTACTACAGTCGTCACATTGCCTGTTCTGTTTTGTGTTATCTTTTTTCTTCCGCACAATTCGTATCTTGCGCTCTCCCTGTTGGCGGTAGCAACTGCCATCTACGGCGCAAAAGAGATGCAGGCTTTGTACCAGAAAGCAGAAGGGTCGAAACCTCACCTCCCCTGCTATTTTGTAGGTATCCTTCCCTTCGCACAGTGGCTCCAGATCGCATACTATCCCCAACTCCCTCTGGTGGACTTGGCTTTCGTCCTGCTTGCATTGGGTTTCTTCTCCACTGAGCTTTTCATGGGTGAGAAGGATGCTTTTGCAAAATCACTCTCCCGTATCGGCGGTGAAAGCCTTATCCTGCTCTACCCCGGTCTGTTGATCACCTTCATCCAGCGCCTTACCGCCGTTGCCTATCCCACACAAGCACTCTTGCTGTTTTTCCTTCTGGTCTTCGGCAATGATGTGTTTGCATTTTTGTTCGGCATGTCACTTGGAAGGAAGAACAAGGGAATCCTGAAGGTCAGTCCCAACAAGAGCCTTGCCGGTTTCCTTGGCGGAACGCTGAGCACCATTGCCCTTTCACTGCTTTTCTGCGTGTTCGTTCCTGGAATCAAGGAAAGCATAGCTCCTTGGCAGGCAGCTTTGCTTGGTCTTGTCACCTCAACATCAGCAAACATCGGGGATCTCATCGAGAGCGCCTTCAAGCGATCGGCCTCCGTCAAGGACAGCGGTACGCTCATCCCGGGCCGTGGTGGTTTGCTCGATTCCATCGATTCCCTGCTGGCCAGTGCGCCCATCTTCTGGGTACTGCTCTCCCTCTTCTAGGCCTGTATGAAACGAGTCATCATCCTGGGATGCACGGGGAGCATCGGAAGCACCGCCCTCAAGGCAATCCGGGAGAACCTTGCTTCCCTGCAGGTGGTAGGCCTTTGTGCACACTCCAATGGTGCACAGCTTGCATCCTTGGCAAAAGAGTTCGGAGCCGAGGCAATCTGTCTCACCAGCGGGGAACACTGCAATGGTGAGCCTGCAAGGATGTATCGGGGGTTCTCCGGCCTGGAGCAGATGCTCAAGGACCTGGATGCCGACATCGTACTCAATGCGATCGCTGGATTCGAAGGGCTCCGCGCTTCTCTGATGAGTCTTCGCAATGGCTTTGATCTCGCCTTGGCAAACAAGGAGAGTGTGGTCTGTGCCGGCTCCTACCTGTTTGCGGTGGCACAGGAGCACAAGCGACGCATCATGCCGGTGGACAGTGAACATTCGGCGATCCTTGAGCTTCTGAAAGGAAGGGATCGTTCGTCGGTGGAAAGCTTGATCCTCACTGCCAGCGGCGGTCCTTTCCGAACGCTGGAAAGAGAACGATTCGATTCCATCACTGTTGAACAGGCACTTGCCCACCCAACCTGGAAGATGGGCAAAAAGATTTCCATAGACAGTGCCACCCTGGCCAACAAGGCCCTCGAAGTCATTGAGGCTGCACATCTCTTCGGATTTGACGGAGAGCACATCGAGGTGGTGATCCATCCCCAGTCCATCGTTCATTCCATGATCCGTACCACTGATGGGGCGGTTTATGCCCAACTGGGGAACCCGGACATGACCTTACCCATCATCAACGCACTTACCGACGGGAGCAAAAACCTGGTGAGAAGACTGGACTTCAGCCATCTGTCGCTTCATTTCGAAACACCAGATTACCAGCGTTTCCCCTTGCTGGGCCTTGCCTTCTCCATCCTGGAGAGAAAAGGATCGGCAGCCCTTGCATTCAATGCTGCAGATGAGGTTGCGGTCGGCGCCTTCCTGGAGGGACGCATCTCTTATCCACGTCTTATCGAGGTGGTGCAGAAAACCGTTGAACATGACTGGGATGCAGAAATCCAAGACTTTCAACACATCCTTGCCCTTGATGCACAAGCAAGAGACCTGGCAAGAAGGTTCATATGATCGGCTTTGCTGCCATCCTGATGAAGTACCTCATTGGCTTGGTTGGCATAACGGTGGTGGTGGTCATCCATGAGATAGGTCACCTGCTTGCAGCCAGGGCAAACGGCATAGATGTGGAAGTCTTCTCGTTCGGGCTCGGACCGAAGCTCTGGGGAAAGCGGGTGAAGGGCACAGAGTTCCGGATCAGTCTGTTTCCCCTCGGTGGCTATTGCCGCCTGAAAGGCTCCGATGATCTCAGCCAAGCCCTGATCCATGGAAAGCGAACATTCACCCACACCGAGGAAGGTTCACTGTTCGGAGTGCATCCCCTCAAACGGGCACTGACCTATCTGTCCGGCCCTGTTGCAAACATCCTGTTCTCGCTGTTCATTTTCGCTCTGCTTGCATCCCTGCCCCACCAACTTATCTCAACCGAGGCAAGGATAGCCACCACCAACGACTATCCGCTTCTGTTTCCCAATGCTCTGAGCCCAGCCTACGAGGCAGGGCTCAGAAGCGGTGATCTGGTCACCAGATTGGGCAGTACACCCATTGAGGACTGGGAGCAACTGGAGGCACTCCTGCTTGCTTCTGACGACGGCAAGGAGAGCTTTACGGTGCTTCGTGATGGGAAGCCTCTGGTCATTGATGTACAGGGAGTGCACGTCGAGGGAGCAACCTTCCGCTTCGGTCTGTCACCCCTTCAGGATACGGTGGTCGGCAGTGTCAGACCAGCCACAGCGGAAGCAGGGGCGGGATTGCGCCCGAACGACCATATCCTTCGTGTGGATGGACAGGAGGTTGCGAACCATCTGGATCTGCATTCTCATTTGGCAGGCAAAACAGGCGAAATCTCACTGACAGTCCTTCGTGATGGACAAGAACACATCGTATCGTTCACCCCCGCACGGGATGAGACAGGCAATCCGGTTTTCGGATTCTCGCTGCAAGCCAGGATACAAGACGTACCACGTCAGTCCTTCCGCTTATCGGAAGGCTGGAAGACCACCACCCGCATCACTGCTCAGATACTCTCTGCCCTGAAGTCTCTTTTTCAGCGAGACCAAGCCAAAGAAAGTACCCCCGAATTCACCGGGATGGCTCGTTCGGCCCTCTTGATCGGGGATATCACCAGCCTGGGGTTCGAGCAGAACACGCAAAGCGGGTTGCACGCCCTCCTCTATCTGATGGGAATCGTCTCCATATCACTAGCTTTGGCCAACAGCATACCGCTGCCCGCTTTTGATGGGGGACAGATCATCATCGCACTTGCGGAATGGATGACAAAACGTCAGATCAGGCCAAAGACCTACTACGTATTGCAGCTGATCGGCATAGCATGTGTTTTACTGATATTCTTGCTTTTGACGCTGACGGATATCCGCCACTTCCTGTTGATCAGGCGTTAGGATTGTTGCTTGCCACATACTTGTGGCTGAACTCCATCTCCTCAAAACGAACAATATTGCTGACAAAAGCCAAGGAGAAGACACCTGTCTCTCCGTTTCGGTTCTTCGCCATGATGATCTTCGTTTCCTGGATGTTGTTCTTCTCACGCTCAGATTCATCATCGGTCCGGTTCTTGCCTACATCACGGTGCAGGAGAATGACTACGTCTGCGTCCTGCTCGATGGAGCCTGAATCCCTGAGGTCACTGAGCTTTGGTTCCACACCATCTGCCTGTCGACCTACCTGGGAGAGGCAGACCACAGGGACATCAAGTTCACGAGCGAGTTGCTTCAGGGAACGGCTGATGATGGATATCTGCTCATGTCGGGGGATACGGGCATCGGCTTCCGCATCGATCAGACCGATGTAGTCGATGAAGATTACCTGGATATCGTGTTCAATCTTCATTCTGCGTGCCTGTGCACGAAGCTCCATCAGCTTCATGTTCGGAGTATCCTGGATATAGAGCTCTGCATCGTAGAGACTGGATGAGGCATCGATGATTGCACTCATCTCACTGTTCTTCAGCGTAGCCTTCCTGATATGGGAGAAGTCAACACGGCTGTGACCGGTGAGCAGGCGTTCCATCAAGCTGGCTGCACTCATTTCCAGGGAGAAAAAGGCAACACGATACTTCTTCTTGACAATCATATTGAGAGTCAAGGAGAGAGCGAAGGCCGTCTTACCGATGGAAGGTCGGGCACCGACAATGATGAATTCCTGCTTTTTCAATCCGCCGGTGATGGAATCGAGGGGGGCATACCCCGTCTCAAACCCATTCTTGACACCACTGGTCGAGCGCATCTCGATATCATTGATGGTCGTGGTGATGAGATCCTTGATACTGTAGTAGTTGTCACTACCGGCAGTCTCATTGCTCAGTTTGGAGAGCGATTGCTCCCCTTCATCTATCACCTTCTGGATATCATGCGACTCATCAAAGGCATTGTCTTTCAGCTTGGAAGCAAACAAGAGCAGTTTGCGTCTCTGGCTGAGAGCCTTGAGGATTTTTGCATAATACGCGGCATTCGTCGTTGTGGGAACATCGCTGGTGAGGGTGGAGATATAGGAGAGCCCGCCACATTGATCAACCAAACCCTTGCGTTTGAGAAACGCACTGAGGGTAATCAGATCAAGTGTTTCCGAGCTCTCCTGGCGAAAGGTGACGATGGCGCCGAACAGCTGCTGGTGTGCTACCTTGTAGAAGTCATCCTTACCCAAGAAGTCAGTCACTTCAACAAGGACTTTCTCGTTGAGCAGAATCGCTCCCAGCACCGCGCGCTCCGCTTCCTCGTTCTGAGGAGGGACACGCCCCAGCATACTGTCATTCGCCATACGCTTACTCAGTCACTTCTGTAGTTGCAGCAGCCTCGGCAGCAGCGGCCTTTGCAGCTTCCGCTTCAGCCTTGGCAGCGGCTTTTGCAGCCTCTGCGGCAGCCTTGGCTTCTGCAGCCTGGCGAGCCTTCACGGTTGCTTCACTTTCGACCACAAGCTTCACCTCGGCACTCTCGTCCTCATAGAGGCGAACACGCACCGAATAGGTACCAACCATCTTGATGGCATGGGTGGCAACTTCGATCTTCTTGCGTTCAACTTCGATACCCTGCTTGGCCAAAGCTTCCTGAACCATGGAGGAAGTGACCGAACCGAAGAGCTTGCCGCTCTCACCGGCGGAAACGACCATGGTCAGGGCAACCTTGTCCAGCTTCTCCTTCATGCTTGCACTTGCAGAACGCTTCTCGATCTTGCGTTTTTCGATTGCTGCGGTGCGGGAGGCAAAAATGGACTGGTTGGTCTTGTTGAACATGACTGCCATATTGTTGGGCAGCAGGAAATTACGGGCATACCCGTCCTTGACATCTACCACGTCTCCCTCTTCTCCGAGATTGACGACATCCTGATTGAGAATGATTTTCATAGGGATAACTCCTTACTCATTGCTTCTATACGCTATCCATGTCTCCGTAACCCCTAACAAGGGAAGTACAAAGACAACCACCACGTTCACCCCAGGTATGAGAAACGCCAACAAGAACACCGAGGAAAACAATCTGGCGGTATTGACAACCAAGCCCTTCCGCAACGCGAAATGCGTTGTGATGGCCATACCTTGCACAGCATACAGTACGCTACTTCCCAACGCAACCTGCAGTGCCAAAGCACGGCTGAGGTAGTTCGCCTTGAGAAGAATCAGTGCCAGCACCAAGGTCCAGGACCCGAGAAATACCCAAAGTGTTGCTTCAGGAACCCTCCAGCCTGCAATCCGTTTGCTGAAACTGCTGTCGTACCGGTATTGGTAGCTCATCGCCATAAAGGAGGTGAAACCCACCAACGCCATACACAGGGGAGCCAACATGGCTCCTATCGCCAAAACCGACATCCGATAAAGACTCCTCAACTCGCTGTCCGCAAGCAAAGCAGTCGGATCGGTGTCACCCGATGCCTGTCCGAGAATCATGCGAAAGGTCTCATACATTGCTGAATTGACCCACTCAAGCGCCTCGTTAGGCTTTGAAAACCCAATGACCACCACAACCGAAGCAACCACGCCAAACAGGCAGGATGCCAGGTATCGGTACAGTGTCCGCCGCTCAGCAAGTGCAATCCATACCGCACTAGCGACCAACAACACAGTCGGGATGAACAATCCGATCAGAAGCAGAATTCGGCCTTCCGGGCTGCCCAGGGCATCCCTGGAACGGATAAGCTCGGTTGCTGCCAACAGCAAGGCAACCAAGGCAACCGGAAGCAAAGCCACTTTCCGATCAGAAAACTTCGGGGCAAGAACCATCAAGGGGATGGTGAAGACCAGATTGCCGATCATCAGCCGGGAGAGCACGAAGCTCACACCCACCAAGATCAACATCTCTCTGATCGACTTGGAATCCAGACGGTTCATAGCTCCCAACACAGGTTACTTCTTCTCGAACGGGAGGTACGCGAGAACGCGTGCCTTCTTGATCTCGTTGGTAACAGCCCTCTGGTGCTTTGCACAGCAACCAGTGATGCGGGCGGGAAGAATCTTTCCACGTTCGGTGATATAGCGCCGAAGCATTTCGGGGTTCTTGTAATCAGGCGTCAGGTTCTGGGTACAAAACTTGCAAACCTTCTTGCGGAAGCTGGGCTTGCGTCCACCCATCCTTCTGTCGCCTCTTCCACTCTTTCCATCCATATCGTTCATCATGGAATCATTATCGTCATCGCGCATGCATGTATCTCCTTGCATTACTGTCAGCTGCCATACAGCAGCTTGTTAGAATGGGATCTGATCGTCGTCGAACTGCTCAGGGCCACCGATGTCCATCATGGGCACCGATTCCTTGGGAGCTGGACGAGAACCGTACGATCCTTGGCTTCTGGCCGCAGGCTGTTCGCTGCGACCTCTCTCACTCCTGCCACCTTCGGCGGAAGCGGATGAGCTTGAAAGGAGCTGCAAAGAATTGACGGCAATTTCGACCCGGCTTCGGCTCTGACCGTCCTGTTCCCAGCGACTCTGCCTCAGCTCTCCAAGTATGGAAACCTGCCTTCCCTTCTCCAGATACTGGTTGATGGATTCGGCGCTCTTCCCAAACATTGTGCAGTCAAAAAAGTTGGCCTCATCTTCCCAGCGATTGTCAGCCGTCCTCTTTCTACGGTTGACTGCGATGGAAAAACGACAGATAGCCATGCCTCCATTGGAATAACGAAGCTCGCTCTCCCTCGTAAGCCGGCCTACCAACGCGACCACATTCAAGTCATTTGCCATTCGTGTGCTCCCTTCTTTGCAGATTATTTTTCGTTGTTTACAAACAAATACTTCAGGATGTTGGCGTGCAACAGAAAAGCCTTCTCAAAGCCAAGGATGGTACTCGGATCAGCCTTCAGCTCGAAGTAGACATAGTGTCCCTTTTCCTGTTTCTTGATGTCATAGGCGAGATACTTGACGCCCATGTCTTCCTGCTTGGTAATCTCTACCCCGGCAGCAGCAAAGGTGCTGGTCACAAATTCCAGGCCAGCGGTTGTGTTCTCTTCGTTTGCATTGAAGATAACGGTGAACTCATAATTTCTCATGGTTCCTCCTTACGGACTAAATGATCCGCCCTCAAGAGCGGATAAAGAGGTGTCTCGACAGACTACCATACTTTCACGGACTAGGTCAACAAAAGCGGTGCATATCCCACAATGCCACAACAGCTTGGGACATGAAAAACCGCCGGAGCGACCGGCGGTTTTCGCTTTGGTACCAAGCTTAAAGATTACCAGAAAAAACTACTTGTTCTTGTGTCTATTCTTTCTGAGCTTTTTCTTTCTCTTATGAGTAGCAATCTTATGCTTTTTTCTTTTTCTTCCACAAGGCACTGTAGAGCTCCTTACCAGCCGGTTCTTTTTTTCAGCGATGCTGAAGCCGGGTGGTTTTGTAATTACCGTACCATTATGCGAGTATGCCAAAGGCTGGTCAAGAGGACCGAGAAACTTTATTCTTATTTCTGTCCATGAATTTACCCGCTAATCGTCTTGCTCAGTTCTCACTTTCTTTCTACTATAGAGGTAGGCAGGGGGAGCATGTATGAAGGTTCTGATCTTCGGCTTGGGAATGCATGGGGGTGGCTTTGCTGCTGCATCCTATTTCCTTGATCATGGAGATGAAGTGCGCATTACGGACTTGAAGGGTGCCTGCGATCTGGGCTCTGAGATGGAAGCACTGGCACTTCGAGGTGCTGTGTGCATTTCAGGAACCCATCGATCGGAGGATTTCCTCTGGGCCGACATTGTCGTCAAGAATCCCGCCATCCCCCCCAACCACCCGATGCTCAGCCATGCTCGCATGATCGTGAATGACTTTGCTTGGCTCTTCTCCAGTCCTTGGTGCGAACAGGTGAAGATCATTGCAATAACAGGAACCAAGGGAAAGACCACCACCAGTGCAGCAGTCGCCCATGTATTGCAAGAACTTGGGTATGAGGCGATGCAGTGCGGCAATATGGGTATCAGTGCATTCTCGGTGCTTCGCGAGTGGGAGCGCAGGCATGATAGCGGAAGAGCCCTTCCCGACTACCTGGTCTGTGAATTCTCCTCCTGGCAGATCCGCGACACGGTGCAGGCAATGCATGGCCAGCTCCCTCCGATGGAAATCTGTGCTTTGACCAATTTCTATCCGGATCACCTCAATTCATATGAGTCCATTGAACGGTATCTGGAAGATAAGCTGGAGCTGTTCACCGAACAGGTACGGATGGCCGTCATCCCTGATGTCATGGCCAAGAGAATCAGAAAACAGACCAAGCTTGACCGCCGTCACATCCGGGGCATCGACCGCTCCTGCCCGAAGGAACTGGAGCAACAACCCCATCTCAAGAGTGCCTACACCATCCTCCTTGCCCTGGGACTCAAATACAAGTCCATCCTCAAGGCGCTGGAGAGCTTTCAGGGGGTTCCCCATCGCATTGAGCAGGTGGGAACACTTGGAAACATCTTGTTCGTAAACGACAGTGCAGCCACTATTCCCGAGGCTGTGCACTTCTCCTATGCCAAATTCAGGACGATGGCAGTCCACCTCATCTGCGGGGGGACGGACAAGAACCTGAAAAGCGATGCAATGCTTGAGGAAGTCCTCCATGCAAGCAGTGTCTCGTTGCTTGACGGAAGCTTTACCCAGAACAAGCTGATTCCTCTCCTGAAGGAACACCATATTGCCTACCTTGGACCATTCAAGGCCATGGGAGATGCGCTTCAGGCAAGTCTGGACGCTGCCCTGGAGAAGCAGAAAGACCTTCCAGACCTACCCCAGGCAATCCTGCTCAGCCCGGGCAGCGCCTCCTTTGAGCTCTTTGCAAATGAGTTTGACCGGGGCAACCAGTTCAAGAATTTGGTTGGACTCCTTCTTGAGGCCTGACTTTCCGTTTCAGGCGATACCGGATCCGCTCAGAAATCGTGTAGACTTTCCAGAGAAGAAATCGATAGACATAGTCTGTTGAGGGTGTCCGATAACAGCTCTGTCCGCCAAAAGAGAGCTTGAAAATTTCCAAACCGGCAAGATGACTACCCCTGCCCTTCGGCCCCGATATCCCGTACAGATCGTAGAAAGAGCAACCACGTTCACAGGCCATCCTGATTGCATAGTCCTGCAAGGGATGTGAGCAGGTAACCCCATCCAAGCGAAGCGAAGCACCATAGAGATAGGTCGCTTCGACAGGGGAAAACACTACGATGATGCCCCCGACAATCTTTCGGTTCTGCGTGGCCAGCAACAGCT
Source organism: Spirochaetia bacterium (assembly GCA_009930195.1). Taxonomy (GTDB): domain Bacteria; phylum Spirochaetota; class Spirochaetia; order Sphaerochaetales; family Sphaerochaetaceae; genus Sphaerochaeta. The sequence goes on from RZYT01000003.1 coordinate 33,505, forward strand.
TTGAGGAAATATCCCCCCGTACTTTGCCATCAAGGGTAAGCAATGCTTTGAGATATTTTGACGACCGGGGGCTGAACCCATCGCGTCTTGAGGTCTCAAGATAGATATCATACCACCTCCTGAAGGTGGCATCATCACCTGCCCAGAGACCTACCTCCACACTCTGGCTTGCCTTGCGCAGTGCACGCTTGGCCCGGTCACGATACCCAAGCTTCACCGCCTGATACCCCCATTTCAGGTTGATCCTAACCGTTGCCTCGGGTTGCACACTCTCAGAGAGGGTGCGCAAGCGAGGGCCAGCCAGATGAAGAACATTCTCATCATTGACTTCATCAAAGGGAAGATCGAAGCGCAATGCGAACACGAAGGGAGGCAGGAGCGGCTTGAGTTGCTTCGACAGCTGGCGGATGCATTCATTTGCCTGTGTCACCCCAAGTGCCTGCAAGTCCGGGCCGAAGGGAATGTAGGCAAGATTCCAGAGAAGAAACACTTGCTTCACCAGCACAAGCACGCTTTGCGTCCGCCCTTCCCATTCCACTTCAAAGGCATGGGGCTTCCAGAGCGAACCATGTTTGAGGGCAGCCCAAAAACTGCTCTGCATGGCAGGCCCGGTGCATACGAATTTCTTGTAATCTATCGGCCGAACTACCATCCTCTCTTCCTTTCCCAAAGATGCAAAAAGGGGCCATTCAGGCCCCCTTGCAGTTACTGCCAGACCGATGCATCAACCTACAGGGCCGTTCAGATACTTCTTGGAGGTCACATACACCCCATTCTTGCCAAGAGGCTTGCCATCGATCTTCACCACACCGTCCTCAGCTACGATGGGCATGGAGAAGAAGTGGTCTGCCTTCACATACGGCAGGGCATCCTGGGGACCTTCATGCCCTTCAGGAAGCAGAACTGTGCCGACCTCGAACTGGGGAACAAACAGCACTTCACAAGTGGTATGTTCCTCGGCGGCAGGATCGCTGGCAGCAAGCAGCATGCCATAGCTCTTCACCCCGCGGAAATTGGCGGGCTTGAGGTTGCTGACCAGCACAATCTGCTGGGATTGCAACTCTTCTGCAGTATAGTAAGGAACGATTGAGCTGACGATGGTGCGCGGCTCCTCTTCCTTCACATCAAGGGTGAGAATGTAAAGCTTGTCTCCCTGGGGATGCTTCTCGACATTGACTATTTTGGCCACCTTCAGGATGACACGCTTCGCGAACTGCTCGGCCAGGCTCACCTGATCCATTTCTTGTTCCATGGTTTTCTGTACTTCCTTGGTATTGGTTTGCTCTTTTTGCTTGCGCTCTTCCTGTGATCCACTGAATCGGGTGCGCAATTCTTCGATCAAGACGTCTTCCAGCTTGGTGAAGAGCAGCTCAGGCTCGGCAAAGCCGGTGATCCCGGTTGTGGTTCCCACCGCGTTCCACCGAACATCCTTGCAGCCCAGGAATGAGAGCATCCGCACACTGGTGGTAGGCATGAACGGCTCGACCATGACCGCCAGGTCCCTGATGAGGTAGACCAGGGTCTTGAGCAGGCTCATTGCCTTCCCGGGATCCTGCGTGCGCATTTTCCACGGCTCCCCATCCTGGAAAGCCTTGTTCCCGATTGAGGAGAGTGCGAGAATCTGCCTGAGGCCCTCCCGCTCTTCCGAGCGCTCCATCAAAGCATCGATCTCAGCTTCCTTTGTCCTGATCTGCTCGTGCAACTGCTCGTCGATGGGAGCCGAAAGCAGCGCATTGTCGGGATAGAATCTCCTGACGAAGGTCAGGGTCCGGTTGACCAGATTCGAAAGATTGCCGATCAGCTCCCCATTCACCTTCTCCTGGAAGTCTGCCCAGGTGAAGGTGACGTCACTCTTCTCAGGACGGTTGTAGAACATGTAGAACCGCCACACGTCGGCGGGAATGCCGGTATCCTGCACATCATTTCCGAAAATGCCGATGCCAAGGCTCTTGCTGAACTTTCCCCCCTCATAATTGAGGTACTCGGTACTGCTCATATGATGCAACATCGTCCACTTTTCTCCGCTTGCAAGCTGGCAGGAGGGGAAAATGACCGTATGGAACGGGATATTGTCTTTCCCGATGAACTGGAAAAGCTCAACGTCATCCGGATTCTGCCACCATGTTTTCCAATCCTTGGTGGCATTTGCACTGATGGAGACGTACCCGATGGGTGCGTCAAACCAGACGTAGAAAACCTTGTCCTCGTAGCCGGGTTTCGGCACGGGGATACCCCACTTGAGATCACGGGTGATGCAACGCTCTTTCAGCCCGTCACGAATCCAGGATTTCGTAACCTGAACCGCATTGTTGGCCCAGAAGCCCTCCTTGCTGGCCTTCTCCATCCATGTCTCCAGAAGAGGAAGTGCCTTGGGAAGATCTATATAGAGGTGTTTGGTCTTTTTGGGAATCGGGGTTGTGCCGCATACTCCGCAACGGGGATTGATGAGCTCCACCGGATCGAGCAGGGTCTGGCAACTGTCACATTGGTCTCCCCTGGCTCCCTCACTGTGGCAATGGGGGCAAGTCCCTTCGACGAAACGATCTGCCAGGAATCGATCGCAACTTGGGCAGTAGAGCTGCTCCAGTTCGTGCTCACTGACATACCCTGCAGCATCGACCTTCCTGAAAATGTCCTGCACAATGGAGGTCTGCTCATCGGTGCTGGTACGACCGAAGTAATCAAAGCTGATGTTGAACCAGGCATAGATGTCGCGGTGGATCGCATGATATCGGTCGCACAGCTCGCGGGGGGTTACCCCCTCCTTCAAGGCCCTGGTCTCGGTGGCGGTACCGTATTCATCGGTACCGCAGATATACAGCGTCTCATACCCCTTCGAACGGCAGAAACGGGCAAAGACATCAGCAGAAAGCACTTGGGTAAGGTTACCCAGATGCGGAATATTGTTCACATAGGGAAGTGCACTGGTAACAAGTCTCTTTTTCATAGGGGACATAATAGACCGCTGGGACGTTTATTTCAATGGCAAAGCGATGATTGTATCCAAGATTGCATCCTTGACTCTAGGCTTCAGCGTAAGTACATTGAAAAGGTGCCACGGCACACCAAGGAGATACCATGGATACCATGCAGCAACCACCGAGACCTGCGCGAAAGGTACGGAACATCAGCCCGAAGCTGGTGATCTGGATCATCGTCGCCGTAGTGCTCGTCATGTTGGTTCTCAGCAGTTTCTTCGTCGTAGACCAGACCGAACAGGCTGTTGTGCTCCGCCTCGGCAAGTACAACCGCACCGTCGGCCCGGGCTTGCAGACAAAGATTCCCCTGGGAATCGAGGCCAGCTACAATGTACCGACCCAGGTCGTCCAGACGATGACCTTCGGCTACAGGAGCAACAGCAGCACCTCACCACTTTTCGGCAATACCGACTACACCAATGAGTCTTTGATGCTTACCGGCGATCTGAACATCATTGATGTCCAGTGGATCGTCCAGTACAAGATTGAGGATCCGGTGAAATGGATGTTCAATGTGGAATCGAGGGAAACCACGCTGCGCGACATCAGCCAGAGCGTCATGAACAAGTTGGTGGGAGACCTTCCCATCCTTTCGGTCATGACCAGTGAAAGAACAAGGATTGAGGTTGAAGCACAGGACAACATGCAGAAGGTCTTTGACAACTATGGCCTTGGCGTGAAGATTGTCACGGTCAAACTGCAGAACATCGTTCCGCCGATCGGAGAGGTGCAGGATGCATTCGAGGATGTCAACAAGGCAATCCAAGACATGAACCGCCTCATCAACGAAGGCAAGCAGAACTACAACAAGATCATTCCCTCGGCCCGTGGTGAGGCGAACAAGCTCATCCAGCAGGCACAGGGCTATGCCTCCGAGCGCGTCAACCAGGCAACCGGTGATGTGGCTCGCTTCAACAGCGTCCGCGAAGTGTATGAACAAAGCAAGGATATCACCCGCACACGATTGTACATCGAGGCAATGGAATCGATCATCAATCCGAGCAGTGAGGGTTCTGTCACCCTGATAGACAAGAGCCTGGCCAACTTCCTGCCGATCCAGATGCTCGAAGGGGGTGCCAAATGAGTACTGCAACCAATAAGAAACTGATAACCACGTTGATTGTGGTCGTAGTCTTTCTCGTCATCTTCGTCCTCTTGGGCCCCTTCTACATCCTGTATGAAGGCCAGCAGTCGGTGATCACCCGCTTCGGCAAAATCGTGAATTCCGAACAGGATTCCGGCCTGAAGTTCAAGATGCCCCTGATCGATACCGTAGTCATCTATCCCAAGAAGATCCTCTCCTGGGATGGGGCTGCCCAGCGCATCCCGACCAAGGAAAACCAGTTCATCTGGGTTGACACCACCGCCCGCTGGAGAATCGCCGATCCTGCCAAGTACTATGAGACAGTCAATACCGTAAACAATGGTATCTTCCGCCTCAATGACGTGCTTGACTCCTCCATCCGCACCATCATCAGTGAGAACTTTCTCAATGAGGCTGTGCGAAACACCAACCAGATCAACGACATAAAGGTTGAGGAGCAGGTGCAGAGTGTGGAGAGCAATGAGGATGCCGAGACGCTGAGAAACCTCACGGTGACCCAGGCAAGGCAGGAAACCATCACCATCGGCCGTGACGGACTGAGCAACATGATGTTTGACCAAGCCAAGCAGTTCACCTCCGGATTCGGCATCGAACTGATCGACATCGTCATCCGCCAGATCCGCTACAGCGATGACCTGACCGAGAGCGTGTACCAGAGGATGATCAAGGAAAGAAACCAGATCGCCGAAGCATATCGCTCCTACGGCCGTGGTCAGCTTGCCCAGTGGCAAGGAAAGACCGAGGGTGAAGAGAAGCAGATCCTCAGTGCCGCCTACTCCGAAAGTGAGAAGATCAAGGGTGTTGCCGACGCGACTGCAGCAGAAATATATGCTGAATCGTACTCTGCCGATCCTGAATTCTTCGAGCTGTGGAGAACCTTGGAGTCGTACAGGAAGACAATTCCCGGGCTGAACAAGGTCCTCAGTACCGACATGGAGTACTTCGACATGATCTACGGGAAAACCGTGGAAGACTGACACGTTTGTGACTGATCGAGGAAGGGCGGATCGCCCTTCCTCTTTTTTTGTCTGCCTGCTACACTCTGCCCATGGACAAGGATGCTCTGGTTATCTTCGACTTTGATGGAACCCTCTACCCCATCGACCCCTATGACAGCGAACAGGCACTGTTGCTTGCCCTGGCACAGGGCAGCAACCTCTGGTTTCGCCTGCGCGCCCACCGCCTGGTACGACAGGATCAGAAGGGGCAATTGGCAGGCAGGGCTTTTCATCAGCGCTATGCAGAGCTGACAAGGCATGCCGACAAGCGCTTGGTGGAACACATCGGTCGCAACCTGGCCAAGCATCTGGGC
>RZYT01000335.1 GCA_009930195.1 Spirochaetia bacterium
ACAAGGCAAAATTGCTTGCCCAAAGGGCAAGAAACATCCGCCCTGCCATTTCCAGCTTTCCCTGTTGCTTGAGAAAGAAGTAGAGCAGGATCAGCAGGAGCAACATACCAAGTACACAGTTTTGCACGTAATAGATAATCAGCAGGGACCTCCTACGTCAGCCATCTCTCTTTGAAAAAGAGTATCCTTCCTTGCCGGATAAGTCCATTGCACCATAGCAAATGAAACGGATATTGGTTGTCCAAACCGAACTATGTCTGATTTTTGCTCATTATTGAAGGCAGAAAACTTGCGTCCACAGTTTGGCGCTTGTACGATTAAGCATGAGCGAATGCATGATAGACAATGAATTTCTCTGCAAGCACAGCATGTTCGGAGGGCTGACCGAAGACGAGTTGCTCCTGATCAAGACCTTTCTTGTCGAGCAAGAAGTTCCTGCCAACACCACCTTGCTCAAACAGGGAGAACCAAACAACAGCGTTCATTTCATCGTTGAGGGTGAGGTTGCCATTGTCAGGCAGTCGGAAACCAACAAGAAACAATCACGCATCATCACCACATTGCATGCAGGGGACTCCTTCGGGGAGATGGAATTGATCGACATCCAGCGGTGTGCAGCTTCCGTCATCACCACCTGTGCCACAAAAATCGTCACCCTCTCCAACCGCGACCTCTACAAGATATCGCTGCAGAACCTGAAGACCTACACGATGCTCATCCTCAATCTTGCACGGGACATCAGCAGACGATTGCGCAGTGCCGACGAGATGCTCGCTTTGGCGAAAAACAAGACTACGATGCCATCCTCGTCTCATCCAGACGGTGCATCTTCCTCAGGAATATGACCATCAGGATCGGGAATATCGTCCCTAAAAGCATCCCACTTCTCAGAGCTGACTCCTGAAGGCTCAACGAGCTGAGCCAAGGTGCGATGCGTACCAAATTCGGAGATACGTCAGCAATGAGACCGATCATCCAGGGACCGAAGGCAGCCCCGGCATCCCCTCCTGCAGCCAAAAAAGCAAAGAGCGAAGACCCGGCCAAAGGAAACCGATTCGCACCGTTGACAACCGACCCCGGCCAAAGCAAGCTGCTGCCCAAACCGCTGAAAATACAGGCGACCAGACTCAGCATGGGGAAAGGGCTCAACGCCGCAACCAAGTAGCAGACGATGCAGAGCACAGATCCGAAGAGCATGGTCTTGTACAGGGGAAACTTGTCCCCGTAGGCTCCGTAGATTGCCCGTGTGGTTCCCAAAAGCAGGGCGAAAAGGCAGAGTCCCACAAGATCGCCTACCTCCTTGGGCAAGCCCAACGAGGACTCGACAAAGGCACTGGTCCACTGGGACATGCTTACCTCGGTGGCTCCGCCTACGGCAATGCCCAACAGGACAAAAAGGAAATAGCGGGAGGAGAGCAGCTCCCGGATCTTGGTCCTATGCTCCTCCCCCACGGCAGGGGCAAGGGGAACACGAAGGAAATTGAAGAAATTCAGCAACGGGAGGATTGACCAGAGCAAAACCACATACATCCAGTTGCTCCTGCTGAAGAAGCGCAGTCCAACCGTCGTGCCGATGACCACTACGATGAAGCCCCATGCATAGAAAGAGTGCAACAGGCTCATTGCCTTCTCCTTCGAGTCATTGGGAATTGCCTGAACGATGGCACTGAGCAACAGCTCAAAGAGCCCTCCCCCGATCGAATAGATGACCGTAGCCACCATCAGCCCACCATAGGTATTGTTCGGAAACAAGCTTGGGGCGAAGGCCAACAGCAAAAAACCGAAGAAGGCCAGAAGATGGCCGAGGGTGATGAACGGCCGCACTCCCCAGCGATCGACCGGACGGCTGAACACCAGATCGGTGACAATCTGGGTGAAGAAATTGAGCAGGGTAAGGCGACCTGCCTGCTCGAAGGTAATGCCAAACTCAAGCATGAAGGTCACATACAGCAGAGGAGCCAGATTACAGGTCAGGGCCCCAATGAAACTTCCCAGATAGCAGGCTTTGATGGTCGATCGGTACATGAAGCTGAGTATACGATGCAAATCCGAAAAAGGGAATGTTAATTCTCCAACACCAAGCTCTCCAGATACCGGGCACAAACCAGATACTCCTCACTATCGATGCGAAGCCCCGGATTGTCCAGACATAGCTCGGAGAGAATCCCTTTGGGTGAAAGAGGCTTCTCGTTGGTTGCAAAATCCTGTTCAATGAGAAACGCTTCCA
>RZYT01000336.1 GCA_009930195.1 Spirochaetia bacterium
ACAGCAAACGCCGATTGATACCAATCCAACTCCTTCTGCCTGAGTGCAGCTGAATCGATGAGATTTGCCTCAAACCTGATCTGGTCCGCTTCATGGATGTCTCGTTTCAGCTGGTAGTCCTCGAGCTGGATCAGAAGATCTATCAGGTACGAACGAATCTCCTGCACCAGGAGATCGAGGTCATCAGAAGCCTGTTCATATGCCTGCTCCACCTTAGCCTTGCTGCCAAGCAGGGCAAGTTCTGCACTCTTTTGCTGAAGGGCTGAAGAGCGTCTGAACAAATCCGTTGCACTGAACCCAATGGAGAACGAGAGTGCCGGGTCTCCATCGGAGAAAAGCTCCGAGAAGGAGTTGAAGAAACCATTGCTGTTGCTGCCGGTATAGTAGGGGGAGAGGGAGAACGAAAGTTGCAGTTGCGGTGCATCACTGAGGGAGTAGTACCCACTGTCCAACGTCGCCGACCTCAGTTCAAGCAAGGCATTCTGATAGGCAGCACTCTTGGACAGATATCGTTGCAGCAACAGTTCGGTATCCTCAATGCGCTTGGCAAGCAAGAATGGGTCGAAATCGAAAGCGATGGAGACCTCAGCCGGGATATCACCGGTAAAGGTCTTTTGCAAGGTACTGTTGAGATTGGAAAGCTCCTGGTCCAACTCATCATAGGAGGAGGCAAGCTGATAGAAGGCAAGCAGCCTGCTCTCATACACCTGCCTGCTGACCAGGCCTTGCTCAAGATCCAAGCCGGCCTTTCTGACCGCCTCTTCTGCAAGCAGGGCACGCTCACCAATGAGATAGCGATTCTCCAACAGACTCTGGCGCAGATGCAAGAGCCGCGCATTCTGCACAACCAACGTTCTTTTGAGCGAATCAGCTTGCATCGTGGCAGAGGAGAGTTTCAGCACCTGCTTCTCCAGCTGGTCCTTCTGGTAGGAGGTGGCAAGCGGGGAGGAACCCACAAACAGCGGTTGCTGCAGCGATACGGTCACCGAAGGCGTCTGGGTCCAGGCAGATTTGTCTATATTGTAGGAGCTGCTCTGTTTCACCCCCACGCTGAGTGTTCCAGCAGTGGGAAGACTCTGTGTCAGCGTTCCGCCAACGGAGAAGCTTTGGGTCTTTGTCGGGCTGCCCACCGGACGACTGTCGGTGTAGGCGTACGGAGTGGCACTCAAGCCAAGTTTGGGACGCGCACTCTGCTTGGCAAAGTCCAATTGGGCCTGCTGCAGACCGACCACATACTGCAGCTGGTCCAAATCGAGACTGTTGGCCTCCACTTCCCTCTCCAACTGCTGTTGCAAGGAGGAAAGAGATGTGAGCTCTTCCTTGGCCCAGAGCGCAAGGAAGGGCTCGAGGGAGGGGGATGCAAAGGCTACCTCTGGAAGCACAAATGAGCTTTGCGCAGAGAAATCCGGATAGGAGGCTCCCAGGGGAAGCACCAGAGCAAGGAGCAGAAGGAGAGTAAGCTTGGCAGGTTTCATTGCGCGTTCCTCCGTGTGCGATCGTAGATTGCCCCATAGAGCAAAGGAATGATGAAAAGGGCGCTGATGGTGGAAAACACCAAGCCCACCATGATCGTGCTCGCCATGGGTGACCATACCACCGAGTACCCTCCTACCCCGATTGCTGTGGGAAGCAGGCCGGCTATGGTGGTCAGACTGGTCAGCAGGATCGGTCGAATCCTGGTGGACGCGGCCTCCAGCACGGCCTCGGAGGTATCCACCCCTTCAGCCCTTCTCTCGTTGATGAAGCTGATCAGGACGATGGCATCGTTGACCGCAATGCCGGCAAGTGCAACCGCACTGTAGATGACGGTAGTGGAGAGCGGGGTACCGGAAACAAAGAGATAGAGGACCACCCCGATGAAAGCAAACGGGACGGAGAGGAGAATCAGGAAAGGCTGGCTGTAGCTGTTGAACTGCGTTCCCAGAATGAGATACATCAAAAATATCCCGAGGATGAACACCCGAAGGATATCAAGCAACAGGGTTGAGAAGTCGCTGAACTCACCACCGACAACCAGATCAACATCCTGGAATTGGGAAGCAAGCGTTGAACTCCAATAGGCTTCCATCCCAGCATTGACTGCCTGCTGGTCGACCTCACCCAACGCATCGGCAGTGATGGTTATCTCACGCTTGCCTTCAACCCTGCGGATGGTGCCGATGGAGGACTCCCCTCGGATCCTTGCAACACTGGAAAGGGGAACAAGACGCCCATCGTCGGTGGGAA